>CATJIY010000036.1 GCA_949740695.1 uncultured Eubacteriales bacterium | reverse complement strand
TTTTAAAAATTGGATAAAAAACTGGATGAAAAACTATTTTAACTGGAAGAGAAATGTGATATAATGAAGCAAACCTTGGGCGGCTGATGAGAAGATTACTCCTGGGGCCGGGAAATCACCCAGAGCGGCGCTCCGCCAGAGGTGCTGGCGGAAAGCTCAGAGAGGATCACATCCGGCTCCCAGGCGGCCAGGCTGCGTTCCAGGCTGTTAGGATCGGCAACCAGAAGCTCTCCAGCCAGGGTAAACCCGCGTATCACAATGAAGTGCCCCCCTTTGGTAAAATGTCCCGGACCCATTAAGGCTACTACCAGCTTGCCGGAAAAAAGGGCGGATTGGATCGCTTGGTAGCTGTGGTCGGTAAGAGAATCTCCTTCCAGGCCAAAGCCATTGGCGGCGCCTTGGATTAAAGTGTGGTAAGAGCCGCTGCCCGGACACCAATAGCCTTGTTGGGAAGCCCATTGGGCCATCTCGGCCGGGTCCACGATTTGCTCGGTAAGCGTGGAAACGACCATGGACATGGCGGTGGGGCCGCAGCCATACCGGCTGATAGGGTCCCGGCCATAAAGCTGGCTGGCCCAAGGCTCCTCGCCCTGATTGAAATATACGGTGGAGGGACCGCTGCCAACCAGAGTGGGTTGGCCATTCACTTCCTTCAGTTGCGTGATGGCGGGGTCTACCTCTGGGGCAAGATCTATCACTGCTGGGTCGCCTGCCAGTTGGACTTCTTCTGGAAGAAGGTTTGGCGGAGGATCGGGGGCCAGCAGTTGGGTGATTTTTTCAGTCGCCCAGTCTAGTCCTTGTTCAATTTCCTGTTTTGCAGCCAGAATTACCGCTTGGGAGGACCGAACGGTATGGTCGTGCCAACGAACGACGACGGCGGCGGCTTGACGCACCGGGGCGGTGATACGCTGGTAAAGTGCCGGGTCATAAATCCGGCAGACCGCCAGTTCTACGCCGCCGATGCAAAAAACAGCGAGCAGAAGGATTTGGAAGATGAGCTTTTGCCTGGCGCGCATCGCAAGCACCCCCTTTTCTGTAAAGATACTATTATTATAATACAAGACCCTTGTGGTTTGCAATGGGAAACTGCCGGCGCTGCCTGGCAACCAAAACCAAGGAGATGGATTATGCCCACCATTGCGCTGACCAATGTAACAAAATTTTATAAGAGCGACGGCCGCTGGGAGGCGGCAGTAGAAGGCGTTAACCTGACGATTCATCAGGGAGAGTTTGTCTTTCTTACCGGCAGCAGTGGCGCGGGAAAAAGCACGCTGTTGGGACTGATGGCGGGAAATATTTCTCCTGATCGGGGAAAGGTTCGGTTAGGGGAAAAGGATATTTCCCGGGTGCCGATTTGGGGCCGCCACCGGGTGGCGCGGGCTTTTGGCCAAGTATGGCAGGAGCCGACCCTGATCCGCCGGCGCACTGTTGGAGAGAATCTGGAGATTGCCGCTTTGGCGGGCAGCGCTTCTCGTTCCACGCCGCGAAAGCTGATCCAGCTGCGGGTGCGTAAAGTACTGGGGCTGGTGGGACTTTATCGTATCGAATCGAAATATCCGGCGGAGCTTTCTTGCGGGGAAGTTCGCCGGGTAGAGCTTGCCCGGGCGTTGATTAACAGTCCGCCCATTTTGTTATTAGACGAGATTACGGCTAATCTGGATGACGATAATATCTGGGATATGTTTCATCTGCTGGGAGAAATCAACCGGCGGGGCACCACAATCGTCATCGCTACTCACGCCAAACAGTATGTCAATTTGTTGCGCCGCCGGGTGATTACTCTGGTAGACGGGCAGATTTTTGGCGACGTTCCAAGGGGAAGATACGGAGAAGTGATGTGACACTGGCTGTCCGTTCATCGAACCGTTTAATTATAGATCCAAATATATTGAAAAACAGATGAGGAGGAGCTTGTATGCTCAAAAACATGAAGATTCGCAAAAGCCTTATCATGGGGTTCGGCATCGCGGTCCTGGTTCCTTTGATTATCATTGTGGTGACCCTGGTGATGATGAGTAAACAGAGCGCGTCATACCAGGAGATCATTAACAAAGAGATGCGGTCCAGCCAGTTGATTACCCAGTGCCGGATGCAGGCCAATGTGGGCGCTCGCAGCATGCGGGAAATGATTCTGCTTCCTGATCGGGCGCAGGAAAAGAAAGAGTATGCTTATAATGCCTTGCGTCAGCTGGAGTCTGATTTGGCTGAATTGGATCAGATTTATCCTTTGAAGGACAACATGCTGAATACTTATAAAAGCACATTGAACACATGGGGCACGGTTTTAGAGCAAATTATTCAGGAAATTGAGAGCGGCAATAACACTAAGGCAATCGAACTGATTTCTACCCAGTGCGACCCCGCCCTGGATCAGTTGGGGCAGCTGGCCCAGGAGATCAAGGATAACTTGAACAAGGTGGAAACGGAGTATGTGGATGGACAGGCGCTGTCTACTACCATTACGATCCTGGTTACGATTGGCGTCATGTTGTTTTTGTTGATCTTTATCTTTATGTTGGGCGTCAAGATTATTCGCAACATTACTTTGCCCTCCGCACAGGTGCGGGAAGCGCTTATCGGATTCAGTCAGGGTAATTTGGAGATTGACGTGGAATTCGAGAGCAAAAATGAACTGGGAGATATGTGCAACGCGTTGCGTTCCAGCCAGGGCACTCTGAAAGCGGTTATCGACGATATCGTTTATTTGTTGGGAGAAATGGCAAACGGCAACTTCAATGTGCGCACCCGGGCTGAAAATTCCTATGTGGGGGACTTGCAGGACGTGCTGAAAGCCATTCGCGGCATCAATCGCAATCTGAGCGATACGCTGGTGCAAATTGCTCAGAGCGCCGATCAGGTTTCCGCTGGCGCCGATCAGGTGTCTACCGGTGCGCAGTCTCTGGCCCAGGGCGCCACGGAACAGGCCAGCGCTGTGGAAGAACTTTCTGCCACCATCAATGAAATCTCCAATAATTCTCAGGAAAATGTCCATAGCAGCGAAGAAACGCTGAAGAACTCTCTGGCCGCTGGTGAACAAGTGCAGAAGAGCACGGAATTGATGGCCGAGATGGTCACTTCTATGAAAAAGATTTCCGATTCCTCCGAGGAGATCGGCAAGATCATTGGCACCATCGAAAATATTGCTTTCCAGACCAATATCTTGGCTTTGAACGCTGCGGTGGAAGCTGCACGGGCAGGTACTGCCGGCAAGGGATTTGCCGTTGTGGCAAACGAAGTGCGTGATTTGGCCACGAAATCTGACCAGGCAGCTAAAGCTACGAAGGAATTGATTGACCGGGCGATCAACTCGGTACATGAGGGCAACGCCATTGTAAAGGATGTTTCTGATGCGTTGACCAATGTTGCCACTTTGGCCGGCCAGGCGATTCAAGGCACCGAGCAGTTTATTGCTGCGGTTAAGGGCGAGGCCGAGTCGATTGCCCAAGTTACTGAGGGGATTGATCAGATTTCTTCTGTGGTTCAAACCAACTCGGCTACCAGCGAGCAATCTGCTGCCGCTAGCGAGCAGTTGTCCGGGCAAGCCACTCTGATGAAAGAACTGATGCAGCGGTTTAAGCTGCGGGACGATTCTGGCTTTGGCGCTGCCCCCAGTTATGGAGCCGCCCCAGCCCTTTCTGCCCCGCAAGAAGAGAGCTATGAGAATATGAATTATTCCTCTAGTGCTTTTAGCAAATATTAAGATTTGGATTTTTGTCGCTGGGGCAGAAGGCAGGCGTTTTTATGCAATGGCCGATGTTGCCCCAGCGGTTGAAAAACGCCGGAAGGTGAAGTCTTAAAGTAGGCAAAAGTTGTGCTGGCAGCGAGGAAGTTGTCTGGTGAAGCTGAGATTTGACGAAGCATCCATTTGGACTTTTGCCGGGCAGGAGCGAGTACCGGCTGCAGCCAGACGTGTTGCTGAAAAATTGGGGAAGGCTGGACTACAAGCAAGCCATAGCCGCCGTGCCTAGATTTCGGGTACGGCGGCAGTCGGCTTTTCCCGGGAAAAGAGGCAAATGGATGCCAGTTGGCGAAAGGAAAACTTGCTTGAGCTTGGCGTTTTAGCGCATTTTATTTTTGTGAAAAAATTGCTGGGTTTTTATAAGATACGATGCAGAGCAAGCAACACGATAATAGATTTTCATTTAGATCTGGCATATGTGATTTTTGGTTTGACGAAAAATAAAAACCGGCGTATGAGAATACTGCCTCCGGAGGATCACCGGCGAGGCGAAGGGAGCGTTACCATGGAAACTTATAAAGAGCAGGACAGCGAGCTGATTTTTGCCTTGGATATCGGCACCCGCAGCATCGTTGGCGTAGTGGGAAAACCGGTGGAGCAGCGGCTCAAAGTATTGGCGGTAGAAGTGGCGGAACACGGCAAACGGGTAATGATGGACGGACAGATTGACGATATCAATCAGGTGGCCGCCCTAGCCAGAACAGTGACCCAGCGGCTGGAAAGCCAGCTGGAGGTCAAATTGCGCCGGGTGTGCGTGGCTGCCGCCGGTCGCGCTTTACGCACGCAGAAGGGCGCCTTTTCTCTGGAGCTGGCTGAGGGGCAGCCCATTACCCAGGCGGATATCAGCCGGTTGGAGGCAGGGGCGGTATCTGACGCAGAGGAAGGCGTCTTAAAAGACGCGGAGGAACGGCGGCAGCTTTTTTTAGTGGGATATACGGTGGCTCAGTATCGGTTGGATAATTATCCTCTTCACACCTTGCTTCATCACAACGGACAAAAAGCGGAAGCGGATGTGGTGGCTACTTTTCTCCCTGGAGAGGTGGTAGAAAGTCTGTACGCCGCAATGAATACCGCTGGCTTACAAGTAGCGAGCATGACTTTAGAGCCGATTGCCGCGATGAATGCCGCCATTCCCGCCGATTTACGGCTGCTGAATTTGGCCTTGGTGGATATTGGCGCGGGAACCACCGATATTGCCGTTTGCCGGGATGGCAGCGTAGTAGGATACACCATGGCGACTGTGGCAGGAGATGAAATTACGGAAGCCATTATGAAAGCCTTGCTCACCGATTTTCAGACGGCGGAGATGGTCAAGCGCAGCTTGACAGAGGAAGCGGGAGAGATTACCTATACCGACGTGCTGGGCGTGGAAGAGCAGGTTTCTAATCAAGCGGTTTTTGCTGCTATTGGCGAGCAGATTGATCGATTAGCGGAGGCTATCGCCCAGCAGGTAGTAGAGCTTAACGGAGGCCAACCCTCGGCTCTTTTTTTGGCGGGGGGAGGAAGCAAGCTGGGTACATTGCGCGGCAGAGTGGCAAAGGCCCTGGGTATGGATCAAAAACGAGTGGCTATCGCGGGGAATAACTTTGGGAAAAGCGCTTTTTCAGATAAGGTTAACCTGGACAATGCTGAGTTGGCAACCCCTTTGGGCATCGCGGTTTCAGCGGGAATGGGTCTGCTGAACGACAGCTATGTGGTGACCTTGAATGGTCAGCCTGCGAAGCTTTTCCGTAGTGGAACGCTGACATTGCAGGATATTTTGCTGATGAACGGCTATGTTTATGGCGATATGCTGGGTCGTACTGGCGCCAGCCTTTCGGTAACAGTGGATGGCCGGCGGATAACCTTCCGGGGAGAGCCGGCGGTTCCCGCTATTTTGGAGGTAAATGGCGCTCAAGCTACGGTAGGAACGGTTATCAACGCGGGGGATGAAATTCGGTTTGTGCCAGCGAAGCATGGCGGAGCGGCTTCCATGACCTTGGCGCAGTTGCTGGGAGAGGATTACTCTGGTCAGGTGCTGGTGAACAACCAGCCTGCGCGCCTGGAGCGCAGATTACAAACTGGAGATGTAGTGCTTACCGGGGGAGGCTGGAAAGGCGCGCCCGACGAGTCTTTGCCGGAACAAAGCCCGCTGCCTGCAAAAGCTTCTAACTTCAGTAAAGAAAAAGCGCGGAAGGAAGAACCGGCGCAAACCCCTGTACAGCAAGCGGTCCGCCAGAATCGGGTGGAGGATGGGCAGAAGTCTTCTCCGGATGCTCAAGTGCGTTCGAATCTTGGGTCTCAACCGGTAACGGCTGCGCCGGAATCAGCTGTTTCCATGGCGAGTGAGAGCCGGCCTGCGGCGCCGGTTCCAGCCCAGCAACCCGAAAGGTCAATGCAGCAGCAGCCGCCTGTTCAAGCAGCGGCGGTGGAAGCCTCGCCGGTTTTCCCCTTGGGGAAGGCCGCACAGTTGGCTTCCTTTGAAGGATCAGGCGTTGGTTCGGCATTTTTTGGCGGAGGGAAGCCGGCGCAACCGACCGTCCAGCCAGCAAGAAAGATGTTGCAGATTTATCTCAACAATAAGCCGTTGATTTTACCGCCCAAAGCTGAGGGAGGACCTTACTATTTGATGGATTTGCTGGAGTACAGCGGAATTGATTTTCGGGCGCTGGACCGTCCGGTGCGGCTGGAGGGCAATGGAACAGAGGCTGATTTTCAGCGGGAGATCAAACCGGGCGACTCGGTGACCATCGTGCGGATTTAAAATGACGGATCATAGAAACAGGAGCAGAACAGGCCATGAAACAACAAAGCAAAATCCTTTTGGCGGCCCTGATGCTGGCATTGTTCATGAGTGTCAGTGGCTGCGGCGGGGATGAGGCAGCGGATGCCTCAGATTTGCCCGCCAGTTATATTTTTCAAGATGAGACGGTAAACGTGGTGTTGCCCTCGGCGGACGCGGAATGTACCATTGAGGAAACCGAGGAGCATACGGTCTATACGTATGAGTCGCTGAGCCTTCCCGGCGGTGCGGCCCGGCTGTATTATGATATGGTGTTGAAGCCCGAAGTTGGGTTTTCTCTAGTGGATGAAAATGGGTATATTTCTCAAGATATGCCTGATTTTACCCAGCCTGAAGGTATGGCCCAGTACGCCAGGGAGTGCGAGCAAAAGGGGAAAAAGCTATTGCTTCGTACCGAATGGAAGGAGAAAACCTGTGTGGTTACGCTGGAGTTGGAGGCAGGTAACGTTACTGACCCGCCGGGAGACGGCATGACGCTGGATGAAGCGCTGGCGTTTTTTAATACGATTAATCCCAGCGAGCTGGGTCTGGAAGGAACCAGCATGGGAGAATATGACGTCTATACTGGCAGCGGCGCAGTCTTTGTTCAAGGCGTCCCCTGCCAAAAGTTTCAGGTTTATAGCAAAGATAATCCAGAGCAAACCAATCATCTGGAGGGGACTTTTTTGATGAATGGGGATGGAACTCGTCTTTACCGGATAAATGAAGACGATACCGTTACTGAGATTTGGTAGAGAAAAGGAGCGGAATATGGAATTTCAGTTGCGGCCTTGGCGAATAGAGGATGCGGCGGACGTGGTGTGCGCTGCACATAATTTCCGTATTGCCGCTAATCTGCGGGATGTGTTTCCATATCCTTATACCTTGGAGGATGCTCGGAGCTACTTAAAAAGCTGCATCCAGAATCAAGGGAAAGGACAGCTAACTCGAGCTATTGTGGTGCAGGGTAAGGCGGCGGGCAGTTTAGGGCTGTTTGTAGGGCAGGACGTGTACCGCCGGTCTGCCGAGATAGGCTACTGGTTGGCGGAAGACTTCTGGGGTCGGGGAATTATGACGCGAGCGGTGACAGATCTTTGCCGGGAAGGATTTGAGACTTTTGACCTGGTGCGGATTTACGCTGAGCCTTTTGCACGGAATGATGGTTCTCGCCGAGTGTTGGAAAAGGTAGGGTTTACCTTGGAAGGCATTATGCGGAAGGGCGCGTTTAAAAACGGTAAGGTAGAGGACTACTGTATGTACGGGCTTTTGCGAGGGGAGTTAGAGGGATAAAAAAAGAAAAAAACGCCGTGGGAAGGGCTGCCTCGTACAAGGGCAACAAACAAATAACCGTTTAGAGCGTTACAAGAGGGTGGCAACTGATAATTTTCGGTTGTCACCCTCATGTTAATTATCAAAGTTCTCTGACAACGCATCAATTTCTTTCAGTAAACCATACCTGCGCTCATGGAACAGCATATTCTGATTATGTTTAAAGTACTCCGCACAGCCAAATGTCGCAATGAATTTGGCACAGTAATACCGAACAGTCAGCTCCGTAACCAGGATCATCAGCTCCTGACCTTCGGAATATACCTCCTCCACGAATTCAAACA
>CATJIY010000035.1 GCA_949740695.1 uncultured Eubacteriales bacterium | reverse complement strand
TAGGAATCCTTGACAAAAGCAATTTTTGGGTGCGGGGAAATCAGTGCATTGAGAATGCTTTTTGGTCGGGGCTTGCGGCCATTGTGCCATACCCTCTGGGGGTACAGGCTGACATCGGAACCGGAAGAGTGAACGGCGCTAAGAGCATCGGATTGACCTACAGCGTGGGGAATCAGATTATCCCTCTGACAGTGGATAACGGAGAGTGTACCGAGTGCGCCTTTGCCTCCGAATTTTGTGAGGGAGAAAAGGTATTTATCCGCCTGCAAATTTTCACCAAAGGGAATGATGGCTATTATGTGTGTCAAAACAAGCTGTTTTCCCACAACATGGGAGAAATTAAAGAAGCTAATTCCGATGAAGTAAAGGCCGTGCAAAGGATGGCCGCAATCTGGAACACTGGCATTACCGTGCCTCCTTGGGCGTTTGTCCGGCCAAACATCCTGAACCCAAAGCACCCTGATTCCCCGTTCGGGCCTGCTGTGTTCGCCGGTGCCATTGATATTATCCAGGGAATTGACACGGTGTACGACGCCTATGTCAACGAGTATGCCCTGGGCAAAACCCGGATTGTCACCGCCGTAGAGGCCATGAAATTGGACGCCGAAGGCAGCCCCTATTTCGATGACAACGACATCGCTTTTTATGCCATCCCCCAGGGGATTTCCAGCGAGCACTTCATTGAGCCGATACAGCCCCAGATCAGGGCGGCAGAGATGCAGACGGGCCTCAACGACAACCTCAGCCTGTTCTCGGTGCGCTGCGGCTTTGGGGAGCGGCATTACCAGTATGACGCCGGGGGTGTCGCCACAGCCACCCAGGTCATTAGCGAGAACAGTCATATGTTCCGGACGCTAAAGAAGCATGAGATTATCCTTGATGCGTCGCTCAAGCATCTTTGCCGACTGCTGATGCTGTACGGCAATATCTATTTGGGCCAGAGGCTTGACGACAGCCAGGAGGTTATTATTGATTTCGACGATTCTATTATTGAGGATCGACAGACCCAAAACAGCGAAATGCGTGCTGATGTGGCAGCCGGTATTCTGCGGCCGGAAATATACATTGCCCGGAAGTATGGCGTCAGCGAAGAGGAAGCTCGTAAGATGATGCCAGAAGTAGAGGTGGATACATATGCTTGACCCTGGCACATTTGATAGCCTACCAGAGGAACTTGTTAAGTTATTCCAAGAGCTGGAAGAATATATTATCGCCGACATCTGCCGTCGCTTGCGGCAGGAAGGGTATATTACTGCCACCGCAGAGATAAGAATTTCCTCCCTCCTCAGTTTGGGCATGAGCGACGAAAACGTCCGCCGGGAGATCGTCCGGGTGCTGGGAATCTCGGAGGACCGGCTGGAAGAGCTGTACCAGCAGGCGGCAAAGGAGAGTCAGCGGTTTGATCTGGAGGTCTACCGGCAAAAGGGCCAAAAGCCCATCAATCCGGAGGACAACCAGCGCTTACAGGCCGCGATCAAGGCGCAGACCAGGCAAACTGCTGGGGACCTCAAAAACTTCACCGGATCCTTGGGATTTTCGGTTCTTCGGGGCGGAAAAAGGACATTCCTTCCCATTGCGGATATATATCAGCACACCCTCAACCGTGCCCAGGTGGAGATCATCAGCGGCATTAACCCTCTGGAGGCCATGAAGCAGGCCGTCCGGGATTTGGCAAAAAGCGGCCTGCGTACTGTGGACTATGCCAGTGGACGCCATGACCATCTGGATGTCGCTGTCCGCAGGGCCACGGTGACCGGGTTACATCAGGTGTCCGACAAGGTGACCGATGAAGACCAGGAGCGATTTGAGACTCCCCTCGTAGAAGTCTCCGCCCATGGTGGCGCACGAGACACTGGAAGTGGATTTGAAAATCACAAGCAGTGGCAGGGCAAGGTCTACTACTGGCGGGAAAAGGACAAATGGGGGCGGGATGACCTGGCCAGGAAATACCCCGATTTTGTCCGTTCAACCGGCTACGGCAATGTGGCGGGCTTTGGCGGCGCAAATTGCCGGCACTCGAAACGGGCTTTTGTCCACGGGGTGTCCAAGCGGATGTGGACCGCAAAGCAGCTCCGGACCATCGACAAGCCGCCCTTTGCCTATAAGGGAGTCACCTATACTGCCTACGAGGCCACCCAGCGCCAGCGCAAGTTGGAACGGATGCAGCGATATTACAAGCGCATCCTGCTGGGCTATGAGGCGGCAGGCATCCCCACTGACGATCCCGATTACCAAAACGCTGCAATCAGGCTGCAAACTACCAGCCGGGAATATAAGGCGTTCAGCGTCGCCGCTGGGCTGGTCAAACAGCAAGAGCGTGCACGAGTGGAGGGATTTGGTCAAAGAGAAGCGGCCAGGGCCAGAGCCGCAGTCAAAAGGATATAAAGGTATGTCACTTCAAAAAGACTTTGAGAGAATTGTTGCAGATGCAATATCAAAATTAAAAAATGAATCTGATTACCAACCAGGAAAAGAAGTGGTAGTGCTTGTTCCGATGAACGGAAAATACGCAAAACGGGACAGCATTCCACTCGATAACACAAGAATCAAATATGTTGATGGGAAAGATTTTGGCGTTGAGTTAGTGTGCAAAATAACCGGCAATATTAGATGATCCAGCGCCGGATGGCGCTAATATCTTAAATTAAGAAAGGAAAAGCAAATGGAGTTAAAAGACACTATCCCTATGATGGAGAGCAACGACTATAAGGAGCGATTCAAAGCGGAATATGAACAATTGCGTATCCGATTTGAAAAGCTGAACGCCATGCTGGACAAATGGGACACGGGCACACTGGTCTTTACACCTACCTGCCCCAGAAGCACCTATAACATTCAGGTTCGCGCTATGGCCGACTATTTGGCCGCATTGGAGGCGCGGGCCGTCATGGAAAATGTCACATTGTAAAAATTTAAGTAAAATACCACGTCGCCGGGTGGCGGCTCAATATACTACCGACCGGGCGGCACCCCGGATGCGTCACCGGACGTAAACCGGACAGATTGGAGGTAAAAGACTATGGCAGAGAATAACACACAGACCCAGACCGAAAACACCAACACCCAGGTGCAGAACCAGGGACAGCCCGACCCGGCGGGGAATCCGAGGACATACACCCAGGAAGAGTGCAACGCCATTGCCGCCAAAGAGGCGGGCCGGACCGACCGGGGGTGGCTCAAACTGCTGGGCGTCGGCTCGAAGGATGAGGTTCAGAAGGTCCTTGACCAGATCAAGGCTGCCGGTGTCCTCTCCGCCAGGGCAACCCAGGCGGAGAAAGACAGGGACGAGCTGCGGACCAAGTATGATGCCGCCGCCCTGGAGCTTTCCGCCCTCAAGAATGCTAAGACCCTTGCCACCTACGGCGTCACAGATGGCGACGAACAGGACTTTCTGGCGTATAAGATCGGCAAGCTGGCCGTGGACGGCAAGAGCTTTGAGGACGCCGCAAAGGAGTATTTTGAGGCCCATCCTCGATCTCATGCGTCGGTGCAGCTTGCGCCCCAGCAGCAGGGGTCGGCACCTGCCGCAACCCTGAATGACAAAATCAACCGAATGTTGAGAGGAGAAAAATAATGGCAACCACAACCAAAGTTGTAAACCGCACCGAAGCGGAAGCTCTTATCAGTCCGGAGGAATCCAAGGAAATCCTTCAAAGCGTGGTGGAGGGTTCCACATTTCTCCGACACGCTACCCGACTGCCGGATATGGCAACCAATGTTCGGGAATACCCCGTCATGGATAACTACCCGATGGCAGGTTTTGTGGACGGGGACACCGGACTCAAGATGACCACAAACATGAAATGGTCTAAGAAGAAAATCCATGTGGCGGAGATCGCCGCCATCGTCCCTGTGCCTGACAACGTGGCCGCAGACAGCAGCTACGATATTTTTGGGCAGCTGCGCCCCCGTCTTATCGAGGCGGCACACCGGGTTATTGACAGCGCGGTGCTGTTTGGGGTAGATAAGCCGGAAAAATGGCCGGAAGCTATCTACACCGCCGCAAAAGCGGTTGGCAATAGCGTTGTCGCAACCACGGATATGTATAAGGACATCTTTGGCGAGGGCGGCGTTATCGCTAAGGTGGAGGAGGCGGGATACTTCCCCGACGCTATGATTGGGGCAGTTTCCATGCGCGCCAAGCTGCGGAGCTTGCGGGACAAAAACGACCGCCCCCTGTTCCTGGAGGACATCAAGTCCACTGTTCCTTATACCCTCAGCGGAATGGCAATTGACTTCCCCCGCAACGGCGCTTTTGACGCCTCCAAGGCCAGCATCATTACTGGGGATTTTACCCAGGCGGTATTTGCTATGCGCCAGGATGTCACCTTCAAGGTGTTTGACAGCGGCGTTATCAGCAACGATGAGGGCAAAGTTATCTTTAACCTGATGCAAAACGATATGCAAGCTATCCGCATGGTAGTTCGTCTTGCTTGGGATGTGTTTAATCCTCTTAATGCCCTTCAGCCCGACGAAACCAAGAGGTATCCCTTTGCTGTTTACGAGCCCGCCGTGGTGGGGGGTTGACAGCGCTATCCGATGACGCCGACGAGATAGCGCAGAAAACTCCCAGGCGTACCAGAACAAGATAAGGAGTTGATGGAGATGGCGGCATACGCCGATTACCAGTATTACACCGATGTTTTTGGCGGTGCCGCCATCCCAGATGACCAGTTTGACAGCTGCGCCATTCGGGCCAGCAGACAGATTGATCTTATTACAATAGGGCGTATCCATGAAAGCACTTGGGCAGACAGCCCTGAAGTTAAAAACGCCGTATGCGCGGCCGCCGAAGTTATATACTCAAACGACGTGAGACAGGCTAAGGTTGGTTTTGCATCGTCTGTAACAACCGGTAGGGTGTCTGTATCCTACCAAACCGCAGAGCCCTTAGAAGCGCAAATCTACGGGGCTGTGCAAGCCTATCTTTTTCCAACAGGATTACTTTACAGGGGGTGCGGATATGCTCACCAACACCGCTGCGACACTCTATAACCGATACACCGAGGATGGGGCGGAAAAGTATGCCCGGACAGTGCTGCGGGACGTGTCGTGGCAAGCTGGCCGCCAATACACATTTTCCCAAGATGGCGTCAACGGCGGCAGTGTGGCAGATGTATTTATCCCGTTTTCAGTGGATGCAGGAGGAAAACCGTTCCTTCCATACAAGCAGTTTACCCCAGAGGGATGGACACTCCAGAAAAAGGACTACCTGGTCAAGGGGGTATGCCCGTACGAGCATGGTCTTGCCCACCCAATTTCAGAGCTGTTGTCCGGCTATGATGATGTGGTAACCATCACGGGGGTGGAAACCTGTGACTTTGGCTTTTCAGACCTGGATCACTGGGAGGTGAGTTGCAAATGAACGTCAATTTTCAGCCCCTTTCTTCCCAAAAACTAATCCAACAGCTTGGACTTGGCCCCGGGGGGAGGGCGCAGCAAAAGTGGACTCGGATCGTCCAAGCCCATATGCTCAAATATCTGCCTTATAGGGCTGTTGGATCCGTGGAAGCTGCGGTCAACATGGGGGCGTCCGATGATTTTACACAAATCGTGGTACGGGGCGACTATATGCGCTATCTATACATGGGCAAGGTGATGGCCGGCAATCCCAAACGGGCTATCAACAAAGATTTGCGTTACACCAAAAGCAAAAATGCCCTTGCAGGCCCATTCTGGGACCGCCGCTTGAAACAAAATGAAATGGCGGTCATGGTCGCCGAAATCACCCCGGAAATAAAAAAAGGATTAAAAAAATGAAAAGCATGATCAAAAGCATTCGTTCCATGCTTCGTGAGTGCCCTTTTTTGTCCGATTTCTCAAAGGATTTTCTGGACTATACAGAGCGGGACGAGCCCGGAAACTACGGCATCTTCCCAACCGGGGAGGTACTTCTGTGGGAGGATATGTGGGGCAACTCCCGCTGGCAATACAACTTTGTCCTCCAGGCCGTAAACTGGACCCCAGAGGACGAACAGAGATTGAAAAACAGTGAATTTGTCGAACGGTTATGCCGGTGGTTTTATGAACAAAGCAGAGTCGTTACCGGGTTTGACGTCGATGTACTTTCGATTTCTGCCCAGAATGGTCAGTTTGTTGAGGCGTCAGCAGACGGAAATGCAGGTGTCTACCAAGTACCTTGCAATCTTATCTATGAAAAGGAGAGATAAAGTATGCCCGGAACCTATATCAAGCCAAGGGCGTTTAACCGCCGTATCTTTATCAATATCGGCACCAGCATTGTTCCCGAGTGGGCGGAAATCGCAGTGGGTATTTCCTCCCGTGGTGTGACCTTCACCGAAAACGAGGAGGAATATTACTACATGAGTGAGCGGGGCACCGCAGAAAAAGAACCTACGACCCAAAGCGTTTCCAGAAGCTTCACCGGCAATCGGTTTGTAGGCGACGCCG
>CATJIY010000034.1 GCA_949740695.1 uncultured Eubacteriales bacterium | reverse complement strand
TGTGCCTTGTTTGTGCCAGTGCAAAGGGGAACGCCCGGGAGGCTCCCGGGGCAAAACCGGTTAATACTTGCAGTACTGCTCCCGGATACTAGTCATTTCGTTGACGATATCGTCCACGTCCAAAACCATCTCCATCATACTGACCTGCTCGTCATAGATCCCGGCGTCGAACTCCTCTTTTACTTCAGGCTCGCAAACGTGATAAACCTTGAGTCCCAACTGGACTCCTGTCAATGGACCGGCGTAAGTGGGGTCGCCATTGGTGACCGTTTCAGCCGCCAGGCCGGAAGCTTCGCCCTCAGCCGCGCCCAAGAGAACCACTACGTTCTCCGGACCGTACTGTTCAGCGAATTCCTTGACCCGCTTCTGGTTTTCCAGATCCATTGCACCCGCGGCCGTTCAGACGAAGCACTCCGTCGAGGAGAAAACAACTTCGGCACCGGCAGACTCGGCGCAGGCTGCAATCGCAGGGCCGGGAATGCCGTCGCGGTCACCGATAATGATGACCTTTTTGCCATTCAAGATGCTCATGTCTTATCCTCCTTCTTACAAGATTTATAGTAAGGCTTTCGCCAACTATACAGAAATATCCGCAACTGCTTACAGATGCTTTTTAATCATAGCCTCTACATTTTCGGGGGTGGCATCGTCTTTGACGCAACTGTCTACCATGGCGCCGTTTTCATAAATAGCGATTACCGGCAAGCCCATGACCTTCTGACTGATGGCCAGGCGGCGGGCTTTGGTGGTATTCAGGGCGGTAAACTTGATCTTGTCCCCATAAGTCTCGGCAAAGGCGTGAACGTGAGGCATTAAGGCGGCGCAGGGAACGCAGCCATCTCCATAGAAGTCCACTAGGATTTTTCCGGGGGCTTGCAGCACTTCGGCTTCAAAAGTATTCTTATCCAGTTCCAGCATAGCAGGTTCTCCTTTTCTGACTCTGTTTTTGGGTATATCTTGCGGTTATTTGTGCTCGGAAAGGTATTTTTCCGCTTGCATGGCGGCAATGGCTCCATCAGCGCAGGCGGTGACCACTTGGCGCAAGGACTTTACTCGAATGTCGCCGGCGGCAAACACCCCGGGCAGGCTGGTATGCATATCTGGATCGGTAACGATATAGCCCCGGTCCATTTCCACAGTGCCCTCGAACAGTTGGGAATTGGGATTATAGCCGATAAATCCGAAGAGGCCAAAAATGCCGTCGTCAGGATCTGCCTCAATTCGAGTTAGCTCGCCGGTTTTGACGTTCTTCACCACCATGGCGTCCATTAGCTCATCGCCGCAGACTTCCTCCACCACGGTATCCCACAAGAAGTGGAGTTTGGGGTTTTGAAAAGCCTTTTCCTGGATGGACTTTGCCGCCCGCAGTTCATTCCGCCGGTGAATGATGGTGACTTTGCGGGCAAACTTAGTCAGGTACATAGCTTCTTCCACTGCCGAGTCGCCGCCGCCTACTACATAGACCTCAAAATCCTCGAAAAAGGAAGCGTCGCAGGTGGCGCAGAAGGAGATGCCTTTGCCGATAAACTTGCTTTCATTTTTGCAGCCAATGGGCTTGGGGAAAGCGCCGGTGGCGATAATTACTGTCTTGGCCAAGTATTCGCCTTGGGCGCCTGTCAGTTTTTTCACCTCGCCGGAAAGATCCACGCTTTTGATCACGTCGCTGGCCCGTTCCGCGCCAAATTTTTTAGCTTGCTCGGTCATGCGGGCAATCAAACTGGCTCCGCTTTCCCCTTCCACTATCTGGCCGGGGTAGTTCTCAATCTCATCGGTGATGGCGATTTGCCCTCCGTCTTGACCCTTTTCTAAAATCAGGGTAGACAGCCTGGCCCGGCCGGCGTATAGTCCTGCGGTGAGACCGGCAGGACCGGCGCCCAGGATAATGACGTCATAAATTTTGCTCATGATAATCGCTCCCTTTCAAACAGGCTTTGGCCTGTGGCGTGATGCGGTTGGGATTTACTTGTTCATTTTAAGCGTTACAATTTTTATAAAAATTGGGCGAGTCTCTAACTTTTTTCATTTTATAGGGAGACAAAACGTCTCTGCCATGCTATGGAGTTGCGCGCTTTTCCCTGCGGCAGCTTTCGGTTGCAAAAAAACTCTGCCGAAGCTCGCAAAAACAGGCCCGGAGGGGAAAGGCGCGACATCCTCCCGTCGGCCCGGCAAACAAAATGCACCGGGCCGACAAAGAGCTTGCCAAGACAAGAGAATGTTTCGCAAAAGAGGGTTATGCCTCAAAAATAGTTTGATCTTCCACCTCTGTGGATAGCGCTTCCAGCGCCCGGCTGACCAACTTCCGGCGAATGGTTTTCTCCTCCTCGGGAGAGAGGGCGGGATTGCCCAAAGGATGAGGAATGGCGATAGTGGGGACGATTCGGTTTGCGCCTACTGTCATGGAAATAGGAGTAACGGTACACATATGCACCACAGGGATGCCAGCCCGTTCAATTTCTTTTACCATCGTTGCACCGCAACGCGTACAGGTGCCTCAAGTGGAGGTCATGATTACCGCATCTACTCCAGCGGCAACCAATTTTTTGGCGTAATCAGCGGCAAAACCCTTAGCGGAAGCAACGGCGGTGCCATTGCCAACGGTAGTATAAAAGAAGTCGTGGAGCTTGCCGATCTTGCCGGCTTTTTCAAACTCACGCATCACATCTACCGGCAGCACCCGGTTGGGATCTTGATTGGCATAAACCGGGTCATAACCGCCATGGGCAGTCTCATATTTATCAGAAGTGAGATGGTCTATCTCAGCGATATGATACTCGCCATAGTGAGACGCCGAGGAGGACTCGATGTGGTCGGGATTGCCCTTGGGGACGATACCTCCCGAAGTACACAAAGCGATGGTGGCTTTGGAGAGGTCTTGAATGGCTTTGTTGGGGGGAACCCGGTCAAAAGAAGGCATGGGATACTCAGTGGTGAAGGGCTTGCCGTTTAGCTTGTTCACCAGCATGTCAACGGCACGTTTGGCGCCCCGCTCCTTTTCAAAGAAATTTACACGAACGCCATTGTTCATGTAACCATCCTCGCAAGAAGCGCCTAGGGCTTCGCCCCGCATCAGTTTGAGGGCTAGTTTGGCCATAACGGGAGCCGCTTTGCGCATGCCGGCGGCGCTGTTGGCAGTAGATACCATCAGGACTCTGGTCCGCAGGTCGGCGCCCGGGTTTTCCTCATACATGCCAGTGAGCACCGGGATGCCCAATTCCTCTTGGACTGCCTGGCAGATATTGGCGCAGGCGTAGCCATAGCGGCCGGCGTTGAAAGCTGGCCCGGCGATGAACAAGTCGGGCTTTTCTGCCTTGACCCATTCCAGGATCTGGGCTTTGGCTTCCTTCTCATGCTCGGCAAAGTAGGAGTCGCCGCAGACTACTGTCTTGACGATTTCGGCCTCGCCGTTCCAGGCGGTATGCAGCGCCATGCCGGGGCCTACAAAACCTTCCCGCAGTTCGGGGGGGACATGAGCCATTTCCTCGCCGCCGATCTGGGCAAAAAACTGGTTGATATAGTGTAAAACACGATAACTCATTTGTGTGTTTCCTCCTTTCCTAATGGCGCTCAGCGGGCGCTCAAGGTATTAAAGCCCATCTCGTTGGTGGCGCCGGTGATAACCTGAAGCTCGGCTTCGATAGAGCCGTCTTCCCGCAGAGATCCGGCGTGGCCGCCGGCGATCACATCTACATAATCCAACATGCCGATGATCTTATCCAGCTTGGGCAGGATAATCACCTGGTTGGCGTTGCCGCCGGTAACCACTGCGTCGGCCAGCGACTGGGACTTACCGTCCTGTCCAGCGTATTCGTCGGTGATGATCGTGGTCTTGACGCCCTGCTGCTCAATCTTTTTGGTGTTCATAATCAGATCGGTATCCGGATTTCCGAATCCTTCCTGAGAGACGATAGCCCCATCCAGGTCCAGCAGGCGGCAAAGCTTGGCGGTCCAATCAGAGGAGCGCTGTTTGTCAGCCAAATAGACGTTTTCGTTGGTAATGATATTGCAGACGTAATTCAAAGTCTTGCCATGGGCGGCAAACAGTTCGGCCACCACTGGATTGTTTTGGTGATGATAGGTGGTATTCTTATCACAGGCCGAGACGCAGTTGCCTGAGAGAATCGCGCCATCCATGGTTTCTGTGGGGTTTAGGATGGTGGTCAAAGTACGCTTGGCGTCCACGCCGTAAACATAGGTGTCGTGAAGCAGTCCCTGACTCTGGAGCATGTGGACATAGGCTACCCGGGGTAAATTGGGCAGCTTCTCAATGCCCTCTTTGACGCCGTAGGTCTCAAAGCTCTGAGTGTCGTCAGGCGTTAGATTGCGGCCCAACTCTCCAATGAAAGAGGCAGCTCGCAATCCCGCAATACGAACGGCGTGCTCATACTCATGCTTATGGTCCTGATAGCCATCTTTGGGCTCGGCTACTACCACCAGGTTCAGCAGCTTGCTAAAGGGGGTATAGTCGGCGCCCGGGCCGGTCATGTCAATAATGCCCTCTTGAAAACCCACAATCTTGCCGGCAGTGACAATAGCCATGCCGCGAAGCACATGGGTTTTGCCGGAACCGACGGTATCCACCTTGGCGATGACGCCGGGGAACATACCGCCGGGACCCTCTACCTTCACCCGAGGTTCAATCACGTCTTTCACCGGTGTGATGCGGACGCTCTCGCCGGGACGGGCGATGTCCAGGGTAAAGGACTTGACCCAATCCTTCACATCGTCGTCCTGATACAAGAAGTCGATAACCTGGTCCGGATTAACGTAAAGGGTACCGTTCTCTACTTTGCATTCCTTTGAAAATTGAATGTCTTTCATCTGGATATAACCCAGCTCCAATTTCAAAGCGAACACCTCCTTCTTTTTGATTTTTTAAGGAAAAGTCATGTGGCGCGATGCCCAGCCACTTTAGGGCTACCGCTGGGAAAATCTATCGCTAAGCCCTGCGGTAGCATCCAGTCCAATGGCGCCACACAACAGAGTATAGTCGATCAGCTGAAAATCCTTTAAAACGCTCTCGGAAAGTTCCCGTTTACAAGGGGGAAACTTATCAAAGGTTTCGATGCTGGAGGAAATAATCATGGCCTCTTCTGGCTCCATATTGCTGGGCGAACGGGAAATTACCACCGATTTATAAGGGGTTTCATTGGGTTTAACGCTGCCGGAAAGCGGATGTGTATACAGGCGGTAGCCGGCATAGACGAAGTCTCTGGTTTTCACCAATACCTGCCGGTAGGTAATATGTTCAAAATCCACCCAATAATCCGTAGGAAGACAGGCTTTTACCAGGGGATTATTGGTGATGATCCGCAGGCGTCTTTTACTCTCCATCCTACCTCCAAACAAAAAATAAAACAGAACGAACACGGCAAACCAACCGCCTTCGCTCTGTTTCTTACAGAAAGTCACGGCCGGGATCTGCATGTTGCCTTAGCCCGGCCTTCTGGCCGGAACGAGGGTTGCTGGCGGATCGGTTCGCGCTTCTAAAACCTGAGAGATTCCCCCAAAAAGCAAAAAATACTTGAAAAAACAAGCCGCCGCGATTTTCGAAGACTTTGTACCGTAAAGGTTGGGCAAAATTTCTTTTCAAACTGCGCGCTTATTTATAATCAGACTTTTCTGGGGTTGC
>CATJIY010000033.1 GCA_949740695.1 uncultured Eubacteriales bacterium | reverse complement strand
TTTGGGGCTTGGGGTTAGGACAGGGAAGGCAAAAGAATCTCTATCTGCCGGATCCTGCCAATGATTTTATTTTCGCGGTAATCTGTGAGGAACTGGGCTTTGTGGGAGGCGCTTTAGTAGTGGTTGTTTTTGCCATGCTGATTTGGCGTGGGTTCTACATCGCGCTCCATGCCGCTGATAAATTTGGGACGCTTCTGGCGGCGGGTATTACCACACAGATCGCGGTGCAGACTTTCTTAAACCTGGGTGTAGTCACCGGCCTGTTGCCTATCACTGGCGCGTCTTTGCCTTTTTTCAGCTATGGTGGGACGGCGTTGCTGATTCAGTTGGCCGAGATGGGGATTTTATTGAGTATTTCTCGGGATATGCCAGCCCCTCGAGAGGGATAGATCAAAGGATAGGAAGTGACGTTTTTCATGAAGATCGTATTTTCTGGCGGCGGTACAGCGGGGCATGTAAACCCAGCTCTGGCCGTAGCTGGTTATGTTCAGAAAAAAGAGCCGGAAAGCCAGATCTGGCTTTCCGGCGGAAAAGGGAATATAGAAGAGCGTCTGGCGAAAAAGGCGGGTTATCCCATCTTCGCTTTTCCTCTAAAAGGGCTTTCTCGAAAAAAAAGTTTTTCAGCGGTGAAGGAAAATCTTCAAGCCCTTAAGCAGATGTCAAGCGCCACAAAAAACTGTAAAAAGCTACTGGCTGACTTTCAGCCTGATGTGGTAATGGGTACCGGCGGTTATGCCAGTGTGCCGATGGTGAGGGCGGCGATCCAACTAGGGATGAAAACCGCCGTATTAGAGGTCAACGCTACGCCGGGAGTGGCTACGCGCCAGTTGGCAAAGAAGGCTTCCTGTACCTTGCTTTCCTTTTCTGAAACGGAAGATTTGCTCCCCGGCGCCAAACGGACTGTCCTTACTGGGAGTCCGGTCCGGTCAGAAATTCTTACCTGCCGGGAGCGGGACTACCCGCCGCTGTTTGATAATTCTAAACCTACTCTGGTGTGTTTCTGGGGCAGCGTTGGCGCTAAATATATGAACGAAAAGATGGTGGAAGTGGCCCGAATGGCAGCCGAACGGCAACAGTTTAACCTGCTTTTGGTCACTGGTCCCGCTCACTATGGCTGGGTAAAAGACGCGCTGATACGAAAGGGCGTAGTTACTGATCGGGGCAATCTGCTGCTGGCTGATTATCTTTATGATATGGATCGGGTGTTGGCAAAGGCTGATCTGGTGCTTTGCCGGGCTGGGGGAACATTGGCTGAACTGTGCGCTGCGGGAACGCCTGCCATTGTGGTGCCATCTCCCTATGTAACCGACAATCATCAAGAGAAAAACGCCCGTATTTTAGAGAGGGCAGGGGCGGTCAAAGTGATTACTGAGGAAGAGGCTGAGCCTGTTTTGTTGTATGATACTGCTTGGAGTTTGTTGCAGGCGCCTGATCTGCTGGCACAAATGGGTAAGTGTGCTAAGGCAAAATCTCAGCCTGATGTGCTGGAGCATATTTATCAAACGCTAAAGTCACTTTAAGCAGTTTGCTGCCGCAAATTGTCCGATTTTCGCTCAACGGGTTTGCACCTCCTTTTGAAAAAGGGCATAGGATGGGCTGAGATACCTCAGAGAGGAGCTTGCTATGAGCGTTTATAGGGTGCAGGGAGGCAGGCCCCTGCGGGGAAAAATTCCCATTAGCGGCGCAAAGAACAGCGTCCTGCCTATTTTGGCCGCAACGCTGCTTACCGGCGGGCGCAGCCGGTTACATAACTGTCCAGACCTGCGGGACGTGGGTTCTGCCATTCGAATTTTGGAGCATTTGGGATGCCGGGTTTTGCGGGAGGAAGGCGATATTCTAGTGGATTCCTCTATGGCAAACCGGTGGGACGTTCCTCATCAGCTCATGCGGGAGATGCGTTCCTCGGTGATCTTTTTGGGGCCGATTCTGGCCCGATTTGGGAAAGCCCAGTTAAGCCTGCCTGGCGGTTGTGATATTGGCCAAAGGCCCATTGATTTGCATTTGGCGGCCCTGCGGCGGTTAGGGGTAAAGATCCGGGAGCAGGGGGGAGACATCCTTTGTGAAGCGGGAGATTTGCGGGGGCAGGATGTGATTCTCAGCTTCCCCAGTGTGGGAGCCACTGAAAATACGATGCTTACCGCTACCGCCTGCACTGGCGTTACCCGCATTATCAACGCCGCCCGAGAACCGGAGATTGCCGATCTTCAGGAGTTTTTGAGAAAAGCGGGCGCTCAGGTCCAAGGCGGCGGAGAAAGTGTGATTCAGCTTTCTGGAGAGCTGCCCAGGCGGGATGTGGAGCATACCATTCTTCCGGACCGCATTGAGACTGCTACATATTTATGCGCGGCCGCCGCATGTGGCGGGGAGATTACCCTTACCGAAGCGGAACCTGAGCATGTAGGCACTGTTTTACAGTGCGTCAGCGAGGCGGGATGTACGGTTCGGAGCGGGGGAAGAACCATTACCTTGTGGGCGCCCGAACGGATCAAAGGCATTGCTCCGGTGCGGACCATGCCTTATCCCGGCTTTCCTACCGACGCTCAGGCGCCGTTGATGGCGGCGGCATGTACAGCGTTGGGCACATCGGTTTTTTTAGAAACAATTTTTGAAAACCGGTTTCGTCATGCCGCTGAGTTGGCGCGTATGGGAGCGGATATCCGCATCAGCGGCCGGACGGCTATCGTCAATGGGACGCAGCTGCATGGAGCAAGGGTGCGAAGCACCGACTTGCGGGGTGGCGCGGCTTTGGTTGTAGCGGCGCTGGCGGCCCAAGGAGAAAGCGTTGTGGAAGATATTTCCCATATTGATCGAGGCTACGAAAAGTTGACCGATAAGCTTACCGCCTTGGGTTGTCAAATTGAGCGGTTGAAGGAAGGATAAAGGAGCGGCTTATGGCGCGAAAAAAAGGAATATCGAAACAAAACCGCCGCCGGCGGCGGGCGCGGCGGGGCAAAGCTCCCGCCGCACTGGTGCTGCTTTGCTTGCTGGTGGGAGCGGTAGCCATGGTTACCGCCGTGACCATTTTTTTTAAAATTCAAATTGTTACAGTTACAGGGGAGTCTCGTTATAGCAAGGAGCAAATTGCTCAGGCATCTGGACTACAGCTGGGGGAAAATCTGGTTCTGTTTGATAAGTTTGCCGCTATTGACAGTATTTTCGCCCAGTGTCCCTATTTGGATGAGATTCAGATGCGCCGCCGGCCGCCGGATGAGATAGAGATTATCGTTACAGAGTGTGTTCCTGCGGCAGTGCTGAAAGGAGAACGAGGAAGCTGGTTAATCGATAAAAAAGGAAAGATTTTAGAAAAAACGACCAATTTTCAGGGGGAAAATTTTCCTGTTATTGTAGGTGCGCAGCCGGATAGCCCAGAGGTGGGGAAATATGTCGAATTTTTGCAGCAAGACACAAAAAAAACATTGCTTTTCTTATTGAATACTGCGGAAGATGATGATATACTGAAAGATATTGAAGAAATAGATCTTTCTCAGCAATATGATATACGTTTCCGCTATTTGGGGCGATTTACTGTGCGCCTGGGCACCACTGAGGATTTGGAAAAAAAACTCAAGTGGCTGCACACTATCACTGAGGACAAGCTGAGTCCCAATGTCACAGGGACATTAGACTTGTCAGATACGCAGAAAGCGGCGCGTTTTATTCCAGATACAAATTAAAGTGGACATATTGGAGGACATACCATGGGCTTTACCTTTGAAAACGGCTCAGACGCCACTGTGGTCATCCGCGTGGTGGGCGTGGGCGGCGGCGGTGGCAATGCAGTGAACAGTATGATTAATGGCGGTGTTCGGGGCATTGATTTTGTCGCTATTAATACGGACAAGCAGTGTTTGAATTATTCTGCCGCGACGATGAAGCTGCAGATTGGAGATAAGCTGACCCGAGGGCTGGGGGCCGGCGGCAATCCGGAGATGGGCCGTAAGGCTGCTCAGGAGAGTGAAGATGAAATCCATAAAATGTTGGAAGGGGCCAATATGGTGTTTATCACTGCTGGGATGGGCGGCGGTACTGGTACTGGCGGCGCTCCTGTGGTAGCCCAAATTGCCAAAGATATGGGAATTTTGACGGTAGGTGTGGTGACCCGCCCTTTTAACTTTGAAGGGCGCCGGCGCATCGACCAGGCAAACGCGGGTATATCCGAGCTAAAGGAGAGCGTGGATGCTCTGGTGGTTATTCCCAACGAGCGGCTTAAACTGGTAAGCGATCAGAAAATTACTTTTCAAAACGCCTTTGAGGTAGCGGACAACGTATTGCGTCAGGCGGTGCAGAGCATTTCTTCTTTGATGACCGATCCGGGTTTGATTAACTTGGATTTTAACGATGTGGCGACCATTATGCGTAACGCTGGTTTTGCCCATATGGGTACAGGCCGGGCTTCCGGAAAGGAAAAGGCGATGGAGGCTGCAAAAATGGCTATTGAAAGCCCGTTGCTGGAGACCTCTATTTCTGGAGCAAAGGGCGTTTTGCTAAATATCACCGGCTCTCCCGATATGGAGTTGGACGAGGTAGAGCAGGCCGCCTCCATGGTGCAGGATGCCGCGCATCCAGATGTGCATATTATTTTTGGCGCTACGATTGATGAAACTTTGGACGATGAGCTTCGCATTACGGTAGTAGCCACTGGGTTTGACAGTCAGCCCACCGGTTTGGCGAAACCAGCGGTGACTGAAAAAGAAAAGAAAGCTGCTGAACCGGCAAAACCCGTAAGCGCCGCTGCGGAAAAGCCTGCGCCGCCGCAAGATAACGATCTAGAGGTACCTTCTTTTGTCAATATGATGCGGGACTCCCGGTCCATGAAGGAGCCTTCTCGAGCAGTAGCAGAAGCAGAGCCTATTCAGACTGGGCGGAAAAAGCGAGAACACGATCCATTTGACGATATTCTCAGTATGTTCCGGGATAAGCCTTAAAGGGCATGCTCTAAAAAGTTAAAAAAGCAGCGGTACGGCAGTCAAGCCGTACCGCTTGTTTAAATATTGGAAAAGGCGGCCCACGCTGCTAACGGAATTGGATTATTTGCAGGTTCGCCAGTCATCACGAAGAGCGGCATACAATACCGCATCGTGAAAAACGCCGTTTTTGCAGTATTTTTGCCGGGCAAGACCTTCTCGAACCATACCGGCCTTTTCCATTACCCGGCCGCTGGCAGGATTTTCGGCAAAATGGTCCGCTTCTACTCGATTCAGATCCAACGAGAAAAAAGCAAAGTCAATGACAGCTGCCAGCGCTTCGGGCATAAAGCCTTTGCCCCAGGCGGCTTGCGCCAAGTAATAAGCGACGCTGCCGCTTTGGTGGCGGCGATTGACCGTCAAACCAATGCGGCCAATACAATGGGTCTGCTCTCGGATAGCCCATTGAAAAAAGTCCTCTTCTTGGTGATATTGTTGAACAAGACGACATATGGTTTGTTCACAGCCTTCCAAAGTCATTCCTGGCTGAAGCAACAGGTGGCGGCAGACCATAGGATCATTTGCCCAGCCTTGATGCATAGCGGGAGCGTCCTCCGGGGTAAACCGGCTTAAAATCAGCCGGGGCGTATGCAAAGTCGGCGTATTTTCCATAGATAGCTCCTTTCAGATCTGGTGCTTAAAAGAGGATTTGGACCAGAAGGCCATAGAAAGCGGAAATGAGATATAAGGTCAGGATAATCTGGCCGTTTTCTTGGCGGGAGCGGTTCATTTTTACCAGCACTGCCAAGCCTAGGCCTGCACCGCTGCATAAACCGGCCAACATGGAACCAAAGCTTAGACTTCCCGCCAAATAAAGCTGAGTTAGGGTTACTGAGGCGGCGCAATTGGGAATCAGCCCGATCAAAGCAGCGGCAAATGGCTGCAAAATACTGCCTTCCAATAGTAAAGCGGCGATGCGCTGGCTTCCCAAAAGTTCTATCGTACAGCCCAACGCTAGGTTAAGCAGGAGAATAAAGAAAAAGATATGGGCAGTGTGCCACAAAGCGGGACGGAGAACGCCGCTTTCTTCATTGCAGCCACAATATTTACACAGGTCATGCAGTTCTCGGGGACGGCCCCAGGAGCGCAACAGGACGTCTATGGCAAAGCCGGCTGTTAAACCGATGAAAACTTTCATACCTAACAGGGGAAAAATCATATCTCTGCCTCGGGGCGTACCCAGCAACAAGGGAATTGCTTCATCAGAGGTGGAGAGAAAAACAGCCAGTAGAGTTCCCCGGCTGATAAGACCAGCGGCATATAGATTGGAAGCGCTGGCTGAAAAACCGCACTGCGGCATACATCCCAATATGGCGCCCGCCAGAGGTCCTGCCTTACCCATAGATTTGAGACGGCGTTCCATCTTTTCAGAATGATGGTGTTCGGCAGCTTCCATCAATAAATAGGCCAAAAATAAAAAGGGCAGGGCCTTCAACCCGTCCAGCAGGGCATCCAATCCAATTTCCAGAAAAAGATCTAACGACATTGTGGTACCTCTTTGACAGGTTCCGCCAAAGGGCGAACCCTGGAATGTTCTATATTATACATCGAAAGCCGTCTTAATGCAAGAAAAAAGAAGCCCCCCGCCGGCTTTTCAGGCGGGGGCAAGCAAAGTGCTTCATAAAAAAGAGCGCGATTTTTGGTTGTAAAGCAGGCTTTTAGGTTCTCTGAGCCAACAGCCGCAAAATCTGTACCGCGTTGCTGGCAGCGCCCTTGCGGATTTGGTCGCCGCAGCACCAGAGGGTCAGGCCATTTTCGCATGTTAAATCCTCCCGGACCCGGCCTGCACAAACAAGATCTTGGTCAGAGGTATCCAGCGGGGTGGGATAATCCCGGCCACTCAGGTTTTCCGCTAGCCGGCAGCCAGGGAAAGCGGCAATAGCCGATTCTGCCTGGGCCACTGTTACCTTATTCTGGGTACGCAGAGTTACCGAAATGTAATGGGAGCGCATAACGGGGACCCGGACGCAGGTGCAGGTGACTGTGAGTTGTGGCATATGGAGGATGCGGCGGCCTTCGTTTTGCATTTTCATTTCTTCGGCGGTGTAGCCGTTTTCCAGCCGCTCTCCAATATGTGGGATCACATTTAAGGCAATTTGGGCCGGGAAAGTTTGGAAAACCGCCGGCTTGCCCGATGACAGATCGGCCATTTGGGATTCCAGCTCGATCAGGCCGTTCTGTCCGGCGCCTGACACTGCCTGATAAGTAACAGCCACCATGGAGGTGATGGGGGAAAGCTGGTGAATACCCGCCACCGCCATCAGGGTGATAATAGTAGAACAATTAGGATTGGCTACGATTCCTTTGTGTGTAAAAGCATCCTGCCCGTTGATTTCTGGAACTACCAGAGGGACATCTGGGTCCATGCGAAAAGCCGAGCTATTATCCACAAAGACTGCGCCGCTTTTGACAATAGCAGGAGCAAATTGCCGGGCTTGCCCAGACTCTACCGCACCTAGGACAAAATCCATTCCGGTGAAACTGTCGGATTTCGCCTCCTGAACCGGGATTTCCGTACCGCGGAAAGAGACGGTGCTCCCCGCGCTTCGAAAGCTAGCCAAAGGAAGCAGTCTGCCGATAGGAAGCTGATACTCTTCCAAAACTTTTAGCATTTCCCGGCCAACCGCGCCAGTAGCGCCCAAAATGGCCACATTGTATTGTTTCATGGGAAAAACTCCTTTCGTTTAGCCGGCGAATCCATCATAGAGGACACGAACAGCGGCTTCAAAATTGTTGTTGTCTACGCCAACGATAATAGAAATTTCGTCGGCGGCCTGGGCAATGGTGCGGACGCTAATACCTGCGTCGCCCAAAGCCTGAAAAATCTTTCCCGATGTGCCAGCCCGGTAAGCCATTTTTCGACCGACTACCGCTACCAGCGCCAGACTGTCTTGAATCTGCACGTCGTCGGGGGACAACGTCTTTTGCAGCTCGGCAACCAAGTCGAACAAACGATCGCCCAGTGCTGTCGAAGCGGTCACCAGGGCAAAGGAATCCAGGCCCAAGGTAATGTGCTCTACCGTAGCACGGTATTGTTCGAAAAGCTCCAGGGTTTGCCGCAACATAGCGCTAGCATTCATATTGTGCCGCCGTACCGTCAGGATGGTGAAGTTGCGCCGTCCAGCGATGCCGGTAAGGAATCGATCAGACCGGGTCTCTTGGGGATCAGGCTGATTGGTGATGATGGTGCCTGGGTCGTCCGGTTGGTTGGTGTTGCGGATGTTTAGGGGGATACCTTTATCTTTTACGGGCTGAACCGATTCCTCATGAAGCACCGACGCTCCCATAAAAGCCAGCTCCCGCAGCTCCCCATAGGTGATGCGCCGGATTGGCGAAGGGTTTTCCACGATTTTTGGATCGGCCATCAGGATGCCGGAAACGTCGGTCCAGTTTTCATAGACGGCGGCGTCCACTGCGGCAGCGGCCAACGCGCCAGAGATGTCGCTGCCGCCTCGGGTCATCACTTTTACTCGGCCGGTAGGCAGACTGCCGTAAAAACCGGGGATTACCAAGCCGCGGCTGTTTTGAACGGCTGCGCCAATGGCCTGGTAAGTTTTTTCTAAGTCAAACCGGCCGTCCATGCGGAAAAAAACGCAGTCCGCTGCATCTAGGAAGGTATAATCAAGATATTCCGCCAACAGCCGTGATGTGAAATATTCTCCCCGGGAAACCAAGAAGTCTACCGGCGTATCTCGGGTCAGACTGGCGCGCAGCGCGGCAAACTCTCCTTCCACATCGTAACGTAGACCCAGTTGACTGCGGATCTCGGCAAAGCGTTCTTGAATGGCTCGGAGAATTTCGTCACAGGATACGCCATAAGTTAAGTGGGCATGACAAAGGTAGAGCAAATCAGTGAGTTTGTGGTCTTCACTGTCTCTCTTTCCAGCAGCCGATGCTACCACTACACGACGATTGGAATCGGACTGGACAATAGCTTTGACTTTTTGGAATTGGCTGGCTCCCGCTACTGAGGAGCCGCCGAACTTAGCGACTTTTATCATTGCTCAGTCCTCAATTCCTGCAAAAAATAGGGATACGCCTTTGCCGCGTAACCGGGCGGCAGTTTGGTGCATCCAGGACACTGTCACCGGCGTTGTGACCAGTCTGGCCCAGTCTCCTTGCGTATGCAACCTGGCGGCAGGAAACTCTCCTGCCAGACCAGCGGGCAACCGGACGTAATAGGGCCGTCCGCAAAGGGTATTATCCGCCTGAGCAGGCTTGCAGTCCGATGGAAGCATTTCTCGAAAACCGGTAAGCAAACAAGACAAGTCCCGCAATATATTGGAGGCGGTGGGGTAGCGTCCAGCCCCTTGGCCCATTAGAAGAATATCTCCGGCACTGCGGCCCTCATAACGGGCAAGATTAAAATTATCCCGAACAGCGCACTCAGGGGCGCTTTCGGGTCCCAGCACCGGCTCTACAAAGGCGTAAAGCCGCTCCTGCCGGTCCAAGCCACCTTTGGCTAGCAGGCGGCAAGTGAGACCCAACAGGCGGAAATCGGCAATATCCTCCGGCGTCAACTGCTGAATACCTTCCAGACAAAGACCTTCTTGAGGTAACTGGCCAAAAGCCACGCCGCAGGCCAACACTAATTTGCGCAGAGCGTCCAATCCGGAAACATCGGCGGTGGGGTCAGCTTCCGCATAGCCCAACTGTTGAGCGTCGGCCAAAGCGGCAGCGTAATCTCCGCCCCGGCGCTGCATAGCGTCCAGCATATAGTTGGTGGTGCCATTTAAAATACCGCCCACCGTCAAAACTTGGTCGCTTTTGGCAGACAGAGCAAGGTTGTGCAGAAAGGGTACGCCGCCGCCACAGGCCGCGCTGAACAAAAATCCCGTCTGGTGCTCCTGGGCTGTTTGGGCCAGCTCTAGACCGTGCTGGGCCACTAACGCTTTGTTGGCGGTGACAAAATGCTTGCCGGCGGATAGGGCGGCAAGTCCATAGCTGCGGGCAGGCTCTAGTCCGCCCATGGCTTCCGCTACTGCGCCAACCTCGCTATCAGATAGAATGGCCGCCATGGTTTCCACCTGGAAAGGCTCTTTGGCCTTTTCGGGCCGGACTAGGACCGGGCCTTGTTCCAGTCCTGGAGCTTGTCCCAGCATTTCATAAACGCCCTGGCCTACTGTGCCAAAGCCTAAAACCGCAACTTTCATAAAAAACCTCCAAAAGAAAACCCTGCTAAAAAAGATCTTTAGAAAAATCTTTTTGTCCGCAAATAAAAAACACTTGTCTTTTTTGTGGAAACAGTGTATCATAGAAAAGATAGAAAAACAAGCGGTTTTCTATGGTGATTTTTCACAAAAATGAATTCTGAAAAGGAGATTGCCCATGCTGGAGCAGTATTTGATTATTCATAAGCGTATTTTGCCGGATTATTATGAAAAAGTGATCGCTGCCCGCAAACTGTTGGAGAGCGGTCAAGTACGGGAAATTAGTCAGGCTGTCCGGCAGGTAGGGATCTCTCGCAGCACCTATTATAAATATCGGGATTATATTTTGCAGCCTTCCGAGTTGTCTGCTGGGCGAAAGGCGGTGTTGTCCATGCTGCTTAGTCATGCTCCCGGGGTTTTGTCGGCGGTACTGGCTCAGATTTCCCAGCAGGGTGGCAGCGTGCTTACCATTACACAGAGTCTCCCTATCCGGGGGGAGGCCAGTGTTACCATTACTTTGGACTTGGCCAGCATGCCTGGATCGTTGACGGAGCTATTAACGGCTATCAGCGGAGTAGAGGGCGCGAAAAATCCTCGGGTAATAGCGGTGGAATAAGAGATAGCGAGGACTATTGTCGAATCTGGGATGCGGTATATGGCGTTGATACTGGTTTTTTTGCTGACGTGAACGAGCAAAAAACATCTTACTTGAGAATGTTTTTTATTTGATAGATTCGCCTATTTTTATAAAGAGTTTTTAAGATAAAAAATGGCGCGCGGTTGTGTTCTATAGAAAACCCTATTCGGTACTTGACAAAACAGCAGGGTTGATCTACAATAACATACAGAAAAATTCATACGCTTCAAGTGCTCCGATGGCTTTTGCCAGAGGGGAGAATAGATAATCGGGTGAGAATCCCGAACGGTACCGCTGCTGTGATCGCAGAGGCCGCGGCTCATTGACGAGAGTCAGTCACTGGGAAACTGGGAAGGCAGAGCGCGGCCGCAGGCAGGGCAAATTTGCCTCTGCCTTATGCGTAAGTCAGAAGACCTGCTTGGAGATTGCCTCTTCCACGAGTTATGGAACAACAGAGGTATGTTGCGGAAAACCGGCCGCGGCAGCGAGAAGCTGCCGCGGTTTTTTGTGTTTTCGCCCCCTCGTGAAGCGCGGATTTTTCTGAAAATCACCTTTAGGAGGAAGAAAGACATGAACAGGAAAGTACAAAAAATGGCGGCGCTGGCTTTGGCGCTTATGATGCTGCTAAGCGTGGCAGCCTGCGGCGATGGGGGCAAGGATGTTCAAACGCCTCAGAACACACAGAGCAGCGCTGTCACTGACCCGAATACAGCCAATTCTCAGACGACACCAAATCAGCCTGCGGAAGCGGATTATGATGGTAAATTGATTCTCGAAGGACAGCTGGAGCTGCAATATGCACAAAATTTTCAAGTGGATTTGTATAAAGGCGGCTATCGGATGATCCGGGGCGGCGCTAATAACGCAAAACTGTTGGTAGTGCCGGAGGGAATGAAAGTGCCCGAGGAATTGGATGAGGGCGTACAAGTGTTGCAAATGCCGCTTACCAATGTGTATGCCGCCAGCACTGCCATCATTTCAGTGACAAAGGAGATTGGGGCGCTGGACAACATCAAGTTGACCGCTACCGATTATGACAGTTGGTATGCTCCCGCAGTGCGTAAGCAATTTGACGATGGAAAACTGGCTTATTCAGGAAGTTATAAAGAGCCAGACTATGAGATGATAACCGCCAGCGCCATCCAACTTCATATTGACACCACGATGATTGATGGCAGCCCAGAGGTTATGGATAAATTTCATGAGCTGGGCATCCCCAGCCTGGTAGAAAATTCGGCGGTGGAAAATCATCCCATGGGCCGGGTGGAATGGGTAAAACTGGCAGGCGTGCTTTTTGGCAAAGAAGCGGAAGCGGAAGCTTTTTTTCAAAAAGCGGTGGAAAAATTTGAGCAGGCTACCGCTAAGAATCCTTTTGAAAAAACGGTGGCCATGGGGTATATTACTTCCAGCGGCAAAGCCTATGCGCGCAACGGCGGAGACTATCTGGCCCAGCTGATCGGCTTGGCCGGCGGCGACTATATTTGCGCGGATATGGAACCGGAAAAGGGCGGCAATACCTCCATGACCTTTGAAGAATGGTTTGATAAACT
>CATJIY010000032.1 GCA_949740695.1 uncultured Eubacteriales bacterium | reverse complement strand
TAACCGCTAACAAAAAACACGCTTAGCGCCACTTTCAGGCGGCGCTAAGCGTGTTTTTTATCGGGGTTTCCGGTCTCAACCGAATTGACTCTGCTTTCATCCCAGAGGATGAATAAACAGACCAGAAAGCAACTTTGGCTCAAACCAAGTGGATTTGGGCGGCATAATCCGGCCGCTGTCCGCAATGGCCATTAAATCCTGCAAATCGGTAGGGCACATGGCGAAAGCAGCGGCCATTCCTCCATCTACCCGACGAACCAGCTCTTCCAATCCTCGAATACCGCCTACAAAATCAATCCGCTTATCGGTGCGAGGGTCTCCAATATTCAATATTGGAGCCAATAAATTATCCTGAAGGATGGAAACATCCAACTGCGCCACCAAATCACTCTGGTTAAAGCTGCCTGGCTTGGCCCGCAGCAGACGCCATTTGCCGCCCATATAAAAACCAAAAGTATGCTTTTCCGTAATGCGGGTAGGCTGACCAGGAAGGTTTTCCAGGATGAATTGCTCTCCAACTTTCCCCAAAAACTGTTCTGGTGTCAGTCCATTCAGATCGGCAACCACCCTGTTATAATCCAAAATAGACAAATGGTCGTCTGGAAACAGCACGCAAAGGAAATAATTAAAGGCTTCCTCCCCAGTATAGTCAGGATGCTGAACCCGACGCTTGCGTGCCACCCGAAGGGCACTGGCACACCGATGATGTCCATCAGCGATATAGAGAGAGGACACCTGGGCAAAAGCCGTCTCCAGTAATCCAATATCCTCCTGCAGGTCCATAACCCAACAGGTCTGCCGCGCCCCTCCTCCGGTAAAATCGTAAATAGGGGCCTTTTCCATTGTACGGGCCACAATTTGATCAATCTCCGGCTTAGCGTGATAGGTAAGAAAAATAGGGCCGGTATTGGCGTTGAGAAAATCCACATGATTACATCGGTCATCTTCTTTTTTCGCCAAAGTCAGCTCGTGCCTTTTTATCACATTGTTCTGATAATCGTCCACCGAAGCGCAGGCCACAATACCAGTCTGCACCTGTTCTCCCATTTGCTGCCGGTAAACATAATAATAGGGGACAGGGTCCTGGAGATAAACGCCTTCTCGCCGCTGATCATGCAAGCGAGTTGCTGCTGTCTCATAAACCTGCTGAGAATAAAGGTCGGTTTCCGGCGGGAGATTAACCTCCGCCCGGTCAATCCGCATGAAAGAATAGGGATTGCCCGCTACATAGTCTCTGGCCTCCTGCGAGTTCATCACGTCATAGGGCAAGGCCGCCACCTTTTCCGCCAGCTGAGGAACAGGGCGCACCGCTGCAAAGGGCTTTACAATTGCCATATTATCGTATCCTTTCTTTTGGGAGAAAATCGTTCCGCTGCTTATTGGTCTTTCCGCACATAGCCAAAAATACAAAGAAGCAACCCGGCTAAAGGAAAAATCACCCCTGTCAACTCCCAAAAACCATTGTGATAGGTGGGCGTCCCCTGCAATCCAGCCAACAAAATAGCACAGACGCCAAAGAGCAACGCCGCCAGCCCCAGCAGTATCAGCTTTAAATTTTTCATATGGTTCCTCCAAACTTACAAACCGTAGTGCAGCACCCACCGATTTTGGGCTTTCGCCTCCAGCAGTAGCGTCCGCAGCGGTTCCAGTCGGGGGTCGTTCCCCAGCGCTTCCGCCCAAAGCTCCAAAGCCGTACGCGACCTCGATCCGGACAATTTCTCCATTCCAAACGGCGGTATCAAGTTGATGCCGCACAAATCCCAACCCGACCTTGGCTGGTCAAAGACATGCCAAAAGCAGGGCGCTTGCTCCAACCGGTGATAAATCGGTTCCAACCAGTCATCGTCGACTTTCAACATGGGATCGTAAGCCTCTGGCTCATAACAATCAAACCGTTGACCCGGCTGGGGATCACATTCTAGGATGGCAAACTCATGACAAGCCATTATGCTTCCTTTTCAAACTGCCGCAGAAAATCCACCAAAGCTTCCACCCCTTCTTTGGGCATGGCGTTGTAGATGGAGGCCCGCAGTCCGCCAATGGACCGGTGCCCTTTCAAGTTGTCAAAGCCCTGGGCCTTGGCCTGGGAAACCACCTGGGTATCCCGCTCGTCAGAATCAGCACGGAAGCATACATTCATCAGACTTCGGTCTTGCTGGCGGGCGGTACCATGGAACAAACTGGACTGATCCAAAAAATCATAAAGCACTTTTGCTTTTTCCTGATTGCGCCGCTCCATCTCGCAAAGGCCGCCCATCTTCTTTAGATGCTGAAAAACCTTTCCACAGCAATAAATAGCCCAGCAGTTGGGTGTATTATACATAGACTCCTGATCCGCGTGAGCTTGATAATCCAGATATACCGGAATTTGCGGATCCAACCGCCCTCTCAATAAATCTTCTCGTAAAATTACAATCGTCATGCCGGCAGGACCCACATTTTTCTGAACGCCCGCCCATATCAGGCCAAAATCAGTAACCCGGCAAGGCCGGCTAAGGAACATCGAGGATTGGTCGCTGACCAAAACATGCCCCTGGGCGTCAGGCAGCGTGTTCCAAGTGACGCCGTTGATGGTCTCGTTTTGACAAAGATAGAGATAATCACAGTCCTGAGGAATATTCAGCTTAGAACAATCGGGAATATAGGTGAAGCCAGCGTCCCTGGAGGAAGCGAGCAGATCCACCTGGCCACATTTTTTCGCCTCAGCAATGGCTTTTTCCGACCAAGCGCCTGTTTCAAAATATCCCGCCCGGCCATTTTTCATCAGGTTCATGGGCACCATAGAAAATTGCAGAGTGCCGCCCCCCTGGATAAACAACACTTTGTAATTATCTGGGATACCCATCAGCTCCCGCAGATCGGCCTCCGCCTGCTGGGCGATCTGAATAAAAGCCTTCGACCGGTGGCTCATCTCCATAACGCACATGCCGGTGTCCCGGTAATTCATCATCTCACCCCGGATTTCCTCCAGGACCGCCTCCGGCATCATAGCCGGTCCGGCGGAAAAATTATACACACGCTGGTAATTCATAGGGAGTTTCCTTTCATTTTGCCGTTTTTTTCACAAAAAAACTTGCCATTCGAATGAAACTATACTATCATGATTTTAGTGCAACCGCAATTCTTTTTTATCGGAAAAATAACCAAAAAACTACCCGGAACCCAAAATGAGAGGAGTGATCTGTTATGGCTGAAATTCAAGATAGCTTGCTGGATTTGATCGGAGAGACCCCAATATTGCGGCTGAACCGGCTTTCCCAAGCCCATAATTGCCGCACTCCGGTACTGGCCAAGCTGGAATGTCTTTCCCCCGGCGGGAGTCTGAAAGACCGGCCGGCTTTGTCCATGCTCCGGGGCGCGTTAGAACGAGGCGAATTAAAGCCTGGCGGAACGGTGATTGCCGTTTCTGCGGGAAACGGGGGCGTTTCCTTAGCTATGGCTTGCGCTGTCATGGAACTGCAATGTGTTGCAGTGCTACCCGATAATGTAGCAAAGAGCCGGATTGCTTTATTGCGGCGCTATGGGGCGGAAATAGCCTTTTCCCCCGGAGAAAAGGGCTCCTCCGGTTGCCAAGAGTTGGCTGAGCGGCTTAAGCGAGAGCGGCCTGGGGCCTTTCTGCCCGACCAGTTCCGCAACGAGGACAACGCCGCCGCCCATCGGGCTACCGGCCGAGAACTGTTGCGGCAAGTGGGCCAGATTGATTATTTTGTGGCTGGAGTAGGCAGCGGCGGCACCATCACTGGTTGTGCCGAAACCATCAAGATGGAATGCCCCGACTGCCGTATCATCGCGGTAGAGCCCTATGCCTCTCCAGTGCTTTCCGGCGGCTTTCCTGGCGGACATCCCCTGGCTGGCATCGGCCCAGGTTTTATCCCAGAAACCCTCAATCTCTATATTCTGGACGAGATCATTAAAGTCAAAACCCCAGACTCTCTGCAGTTGATGCGGGAGTTAGCCTCCAAAGAAGGCTTGTTGTGCGGACCCTCCTCGGGGGCGGCGCTATCAGCGGCTATCTTGGTGGCCCAGCGGCCGGAAGCGGCAGGCAAAACAGTGGTCACGGTTCTGCCGGACACTGGAGAACGATATCTGGAGGAAGAAGGAGCGGAAAAGCATGGAACAAAAGAACATTGACCGAATTAACGAATTATCCCGCCTATCCCGCCAGCGGGAGTTAACCCCTAAAGAGCAGGCTGAGCGAGCTTCCTTGCGGCAAGCCTATATGGCGGCTTTCCGTGGTAATTTAGAGGCTCAACTACAAAATATCACCGTCGTCTATCCCGACGGCCGGCGAGAAAAACTGAAAAGACCAGAG
>CATJIY010000031.1 GCA_949740695.1 uncultured Eubacteriales bacterium | reverse complement strand
CTATAGCCATAATACTGACCGAACCGCTGGTATATTGCCCGCCGCAATACTCGCTGTGAGAAGAAGAACCGATAATCTCACTATCCGGAAATGCGGCTTTCAACGCAGCACCGGGGGCCTCGTATACGCTAGAGGCAAAAAACAACAAAAGCTTGGGCTGAAAACCCATTAAGGCCTGCCGGGCCTGTTGGGCCACGTCTTGACTATCCGTTCCCTGAATGGAAAGTGTTTTAATCGCCAATGTTTATCCCGCCTTTACATCAAAATTAAAATGTACGTTAGACTACGATACCAAACTCTTTTGCAACTTCTCGAATCTTTTGGACAACCGCTGGATCATCGGGAGATACCGTTGTATATTTGTCTATGGCAATCCCTTTCAAATACATTTTTGTCCGTACTGTGTTCGCAATGACCGCGTTTCCTTTAGACTTTTGCGCAATGACGCTCTGGATCATGTTGTAAATTTGTCCTGCCAATCAACTCACCTCTCTGTATTTTTTACCGGTTTGCCGCTTAGAAAGATTTCACTTTCATGTTACCATAGATTACGCCGGTTTGTCATTGTACCTTTTGCCGAACCATGAATCATTTAAAAAATCATTATTGGATGTTTTGTAATATTTCAACCCATTTCTTAAAGGTTTTTACACAATTTCCTTTCTCAAAGTAAAATAGCTTTGCTCCAAGACCTTGGAGTGATAAAGAAACAACCGTTTCATTTCTCCCTAAGTTCTTTCAAGTTATCTATATATTTGCAGGGCCGTCATAAAACTGGTATTCCCGCTTCATTCCGTTCCGCTTTTACCCGACCCGCTAAAGGCAGCCAGGCGCAGAATGGCTTGCCGTTCTGGCCTGGCACACACATTTATTTCCCGAACATCTCGATTAAAAGCCTGCTAACTTTTTCCGCGCCTGTTGCGCTCAGATGGTCGGTGTCCATAAAATCTTCTGGATCAAACAGTTCCAACGCCTGATTGAAGTCCACATAATGCACATCCTGCGGCACTGCGTCCAACAGTTCCAGCACACCGGCTTTCATCTCCGGCAGAATAAAATGATTATATTCCGGTGTAAACGGTGTAATGACCACCACCGGCAATATTTTGTGCTCGCCCAGGAATGCAAGGTATTCGGTGAGGATCTTTTTGTTCTCCTCCAGGCTTTCTTTATGCTGAAAAATTTTGTTATGATCGGCCGCCCGCGCTTGCCCCATGGCCATTCGCTGAACTTCCGGCACTTGCGCCCAAATACGGCCTTTCAGGTCAAACAAGGTCCCTCTTGGCCGGATTTCTGAATAATAGCTTCCATACTCCAGCAGCTTTTTCATCCCAGCCTGTTCACAGAGCTTTCGGATGGGATAGGGGATAGCATCCCCTATCCCATCCCAGAGGGCCCTCTGGGATGGGTTTTCCCAATTGTGAGCATCCTGAAAAATTGGATAGTAAACGTTGGTGATGACAGTTTCCCTTGAAACCTTACTGCGGGACAAATCCTGATAAGCGATATAATATCCCATTACAATAAAACATCGCGTGAACGCTCCAGCGGCAGCTGAAAAAATGGCCTTCTTGGCGCATTGATAGTCGTAATAGAGATCTTGGGAGTGCATGGAACAGTTAATGGCATGATTCCACGCAGTCTCCTGGATCCCATTTAAAGCATGAGAAGATCCGGTAACCAACGTGGAGCCGGTAGGCGCCAAGGCGCATTTTTCCAACATGGCCCGCAGCCAAAGGTAATCATAGTTTTGCCTAAAAAATTGGGTCGCAAGGAACTGAATCGCCTGACTGGTTTCATATATTTCCATAAAGGCTATTTTCGTGCGATTATCCGCAAAACCACCGGGTCCGCATCATGAAACGGCGCAAACCCCCGGGCGCACATGGACTGAATATTAGTAAATCCCAAATCCGAAAGACGCGCAACCAGCTGTTCTGGAACAATAAAGCGACGATAATGCCCTTCTATTAGCCATTCTGTATCAGAAAGTCTTTCTCCCACGCCGCATAACTCATCCTGCGTGCATCTAGTTTCTATAAAAAGGCTCCCCCCCGCACGCAAAGCCCCGTAGCAGCGAGCCAACAAGATCTCTTCTTGTTCTTCTGTGAGCGCGTGAATAAAAAATCGTGAATAAATTCCATCATAATTTTTTTCTTTTAAAACAGGATCTGTAACCACATTACCGCATACCGCTTTTACCTTTGGTTCGCGTTCTCTCAAATGCGCAATCGCTTCCCGGCTGCTATCGACGGCAGTTACATTCACTCCATTCTGCGCAAAATATATGCTGTCCCGGCCGTTCCCGCAGCCAAGGTCCAAAATATTCCATCCTTTTTCCATCTTTGGAAGCATGTCTTTTGCAAACCCGGACGGAAAATACACCGGCGCGGCGCTGGCGTAAAATTGATCCCACATCTTGTTTTGCTCTATCTGCATATCACCGTATCCTCCTTATGCAACTGCTCCCACAATGTTTCGCAGACACGTTTGCCGCATTGCCCATCCGCCAATGGAATATCTCTTTGCCGAACCATTGCGCGTAAATGGGCATTTTTATCTGTACCATGATCAATATCATTCAAAAACTGTTGAATCTCAGCTCCATTCTCCGCTTGCTCCATCCAACAGCTATCAATGAAAAATTCTTTGCTGACCTTTCCCCGGCCATTGGTTTTAATGTACAGTACAGGTTTATCCAACAACAAATATTGAAACATCATAGAACTTAAATCTGAAATCATCGCTATCGAACAGCCAAAAGCCGGACCATAAGATGCTTCTCTGTCAAAAACCATATTGGGCGCGGCCTCAGTCAACGAGATACATTCTTGCAGTCGCTCATATTGCTGTG
>CATJIY010000030.1 GCA_949740695.1 uncultured Eubacteriales bacterium | reverse complement strand
CGGTTTGTAGGCGACGCCGCCCAGGATTCCATTTTCATTGACCGCTTGTACGAGCTGGATAAGCGCGAGGTGGAATATATGGAATTTTACGACAACGTACCGGAAGGAAAGCCCAATGGCTGGATGGGGCGTGCCTCCATTTCCATCAGCGACGACGGAAGTGGCGAGGTTTCCAACCGGGAAAACATTGGATTCAGCCTTTCCCTTAACGGTAAACCGAAACGCGGCACGGTAACGATGGGAGAAGATAACTCCCCGACATTTACGGAGGCGAGCTGAATGGGATTTGCTTTTGACATTCTGAAAAAAATTGAGATCTGCGGCAAAGAGTACGAGTGCGACCCGAGTAACCCCGACATCATGCTTGGGGCGGCTAAGGACTTCCAGGAGATCGTGTCCCTGTCTTACAAAATGAAGACATTACAGATTTACGGCGCTACTCCGGAGGACAAAGCGAAAGCGGCCACAGAGGAAGCGATCCGGACCAATCTGGAACTGCTGGAAGTCTGCCGCCGAATGATTGAAGGGTGCCTTGGGACAGAGGAATACCAGGAAATTTTCCGGGGCCGCCGCCCCAACAGCACCGAACACCTGAACCTTTGCACTTACCTGTTTGAGTACCTCACCGCCGGTCGGGACGAGGTGGTCAAGGAATATCTGGACCTTCCGGAAGGAGCAAAAGACCATGCTGCTGATACAGCCGCCCAGGACGATCCTGGGACGGAAGATAGAGACGGGGTTCAGAAAGTGGTTACGCTTTGCTGTGATGCTAGATTCTCCACTCCTTCCAGAGGAGAAGTACACCTTGTCCCTGCTGAACATTCTGGGGGAGATACCGCCGGATGACGAGCGGTATTTTTCCGCCATCATGGATTTTTACCTTTGCGGGCAAAAACCCCGGGAGGTGGAACCCGCAAAGGAGCGACTGTTGGACTGGAAATCGGACAGCGCCGCCATCTGGGCGGACTTCCGCATCTGCGTTGGGATAGACCTGGACCGAGTAGATCTTCATTGGTGGGAGTTTATGGCTTTATTCCGAGCCTTGCCGGAAACTGCCAGTATCAAGCAGATCATGAGCCTGCGGGCGGTGGACCTGTCCAAAATAAAGGACAGTGAAACCCGAAATGACTACGCTCGGCGCAAACGGATGGTATCCCTGGAACCGGAAACCTTAGACGAATGGATGTGACGATATGCTCAACAGCAAGGCCGACGGGTCTGTAACCATTGATACCACAATCGACACCGAAGGTCTTTCCAAAGCCATTGACAGAATGAACAAGGTGGTGGACGGTTTCGTCAAGAAGGTCTCCGGAGGGCTTGGCACCATTGACAAGGGCGTTGATAAAACCGCCCAAAAATCCAAAAAGCTGAAAATTGAGCCCACCACGGAAGGGATCGACGAGGCGGTCCGGCAGCTTGACAATCTAAACGCCCGCATTGAGATACAAGAACAAGAACTTGGCAACTACCAGCGGGAATACCAACGTCTTTCCGAGCGGTTCGGGAGCACAAGCACCCAAGCCTTGGCTATGCAGAAGAAGATTCTGTCTGCTGAATCCGCTCTGGCTAAGATGACCAAAACGTCAGATGAATTGGCAGATGAAATAAGGGACGCAGAAAACGCCATGAAGGACGGAGCGTCCTCTATGGCAGATTATAACAGAAATCTGGAGCAATCAGAGGATTCCAGCGAAAAGGCGGCAAGCGGGTCTCAAACCTTTCAAACTGCTTTGGGACACCTTGTCGCCAGGGGAATCGAAAAAGCTGTCTCCGGCCTTATCAGCCTAATTGACAAAACAAAAGAGTTGCGAGGCGATATGTCCAAGCTGGAACAGAACGCCCAAGATGCCGGGGCGTCGATGGAAGTTGTGGACGATGCCATGAGAAGTCTAAACGCTGTCACCGGCGAAACCGACAGCAACATTGAGGCGGTCTCCAACCTTCTGGCGGCTGGATTTAAGGACAATAATCTTCAGGAGGCGGTGGATACCCTTTCCGGGGCTGTCATTAAATTTCCCGATACCATAAAGATTGAGAGCCTGGCAGATAGTCTCCAGGAAACTCTTGCCACCAAAGAAGCCACTGGGCAGTTTGCGGAGGTTCTAGGCCGTGTTGGAATCAATGTAGATACTTACAATAAACGGATCGCCAAAATGAGTGAAGAACAGGCTAGAAATTACACCATCCAGCAGCTGCAAAAGAAGGGCCTAATGGATGTAAATGAAGAATGGCGGAAAAACCACAAGGAAATGATCGAAGCCGCAGACGCCGCCTATGATCTGCAAAATACACAGGCGGAGCTTGCGGCGACGATGGACCCTATCCGAACGAAAATACTGGTCTCCCTTAACAAACTGCTTTCTGAGAACAAAGAAACCATTCAAAGCCTTATTCAGACCGTTGGAAACGTTATTGAATTTCTGATTCGGGCGGTTGACACGGTTTCGCAGATCCCGGCCCCCATTCTTCTGATTGGCGTGGCCATTACTGCGGTAGTGCTTGCCATCGGAAAGTTTTCGGTCGGCGCAATGATCGCCTCTTCGGCTTTGGCGGCAGTATCCGGTAAAATGGCGGCAGCAGCGCCGGCAGCAGCGGCGGCGGGTAGTTCTTTCGCCCTCTTGTCTTTGGAGATCGCCGGTGTGGCTGCTGCGATCGCCCTGGTAGTCGCCGCGATTGCCTCACTGATAAACGCCATTGCTAACCTTGTGTCAGCGTCTAAGGGTATTCCATCCTCTATCCCGGTGCCATCCGGCAACCTCACAGGGTACGCCGTTGGTACCGTGGCAGCCCGCAGGGGCCTTGCGCTGGTGGGGGAACGGGGCCCAGAGCTGGTAAACTTCCGGGGCGGCGAACAGGTGTACAACGCAACCCAGACCGCCGCAATGCGGTCCCTTGCAACATCCGGCGGTGCAACCTACCAGGATAACCGGCAGTACATCTTTAAGGTAGACGATATTGCCACCTATGTAGCAATAGAAAAACGCGTAAAAAACCAGCGCCAGAGCCAGCGGATGGGGTATGTGGGGGGATATTAACCTCTGTCCTTCATAGTTTCTATAAGGGATAAAATGGTTTCTTCCTTCCCGGGAGAAGAAATGCAATCTATGTATTGCGTTGGAAACTGCAAATCGTCCAATTCAACCAAAACACCCAGCTTCGTGTACACCTTCTGGGTGACACGTTGCCCAGAGCTTACCCGGACCCCCATAATTCGTGAAGATGCCCCGGAACGATTGGAAACTGTTTGGCTCTCCTTGATGATCTTGGCATTTTTGATTTGGTCAAACCTGTGAATAGGTGTGTATTTTGGATTTCTGTCATCCATAACCAGCCAGAAATGCATATTTTCATCAATGGCAAGCAGCACAGGGCCTATCCGTATTTTCTGTGTTGCCTTAAATCCGGTTTGGCGAATGGCTTTTATCGTTTCTTCCTTAGCATCCACTATTGAACTTTTCCCCAGTAATTCAAGTAGTCCCATTTTCATCCCTCCGCACTTTTTCTCCATTCTATCATAACAACCCGGAAGTGTCCAGTCCCGGGCGGAAAGGAGGCTAGGATATGGCAACCAGGACGGTGACCATTTACGCAAGCGGGAGCGCCTGCACAAACAGCATGACACCAGACACGCCGAACACCACACAGACGATAATCGCCGTTGGAGATGTAAATTTCGGTGCAAGTATGGGACATGTGCAGGGATTTGAGAAATTTATAGCACCAAAAGAAATTTTTGAAAAGAAGGTTGTCTCTGCGATTCTCCATGTGTACGCCAGACGAAAGCAAGTAAGTTTTGTCGAGACAACAGCAGGAGATGACCTGTACGCAATAGAGAGAGACTGGAACCCAACAACTACAACGGCAAATAATGTACCACTGGCAATAAAAGGAATAGATGTTGGCGCTCGCTTTCTTGGGAAAGATTTTGCTTGGCGGGAATTTTCACTGGGCGAAATGGTGGGCGCTAAGGCAGCGTCGTTCGGAGTTAATTTCCACAATTACTTTGAATACTACACATCTAATTCCGACCATAAGCCTTATATTGTTGTAACCGTAGAGGACACGGTTGGAGGGTATGAAATAAAACAGAACTGGCCCAAAAATGGACAGTTTGAAAATCCACTTAATAACTGCGATTTAGCATGGTACCTTGATCCGATACCAGGAACAATAGAGTGGAATGCACGAGCATTTGACCCGCCAATTTGGCCACAAAAGAAGGCTATCGTATCTTGGGCATATAATGGCACCACTAAAACGGCAACAGTAACAGATGGAGGATGGGGCTTTAGCATCCCCAAAGAACAGTTGCCAAACCCAGGGAATGTCTCTTGGAGTGTACAGGTCACCTCCATAAACGGATTCGTCCAAAGCTCCGGGCAGGCGAATTTTACAACCCAAGATGGAACAGTACGGGCCGAGGTGACCTCCCCCATCAACGCCTACATAGACGGCTCAAAAACAGTGGACCTCAACTGGAGATGGAGCATTCCCACGGGCACCAGACCTACCCGGGCGGACTTCCAGGTAAGCGGTGATGGGGGAATGACATGGGATGACCTGGGCACCGTCACAAACCAAAACGACCTGACATACCACACCGAGCCCAACGAACTTCCGGCGGGGAAAATCCTTTGGCGGGTGCGTGGGTACAACACCAACGGCACAGCCGGGCCCTGGAGCACCGCCGCCGCCGTGGTAGTCCGCCGGGCCCCAAACACCCCGTTGATCTCCGGCGTGACCGGCAACCCAAAGCCGGCAGTCAGCTGGCAGGCGGACGGCCAGCAGGCATACCAGCTCCAGATCGGCCCCTGGGACAGCGGCACCGTGTTCGGCACCGAGAAAACCGACCAGTGCCCCGAGTTCCTCCCGGACGGTCCCGCCGCCGTCCGCCTGCGGGTGCAAAACAGCTTTGGGATGTGGTCCGCCTGGGCCGAGACCAGCGTCACCATCCAAAACCGACCGGGGGCGGACATCACCGCCAGGGCCCGGGCCCATCGGGCGGACATCCGCCTGACCTGGGAGACCCAGGGGGAGTATCCGGAGTACCTCAT
>CATJIY010000029.1 GCA_949740695.1 uncultured Eubacteriales bacterium | reverse complement strand
TGTTGGGGATGGACCCGTTGCGGGTTTTTAAAACCTTAGTGGCAAAAGGAAGGGCGGGTTGCCTGGTGTTTGTCATTCCAGCCAGCGCCAATTTGGATTTGAAAAAAGCCGCCCGGGCGGCAGGAGAAAAGCGGGTGGAACTGCTGCCTTTGGCCCAACTGACTGCTTATACTGGGTATGTTCGGGGCGGATGCTCCCCTATTGGAATGAAGCGGGCGTACCCTACCTTTTTTGAGGAGAGCGGGTTGCTTTGGGAGACTATTTTGGTATCAGCGGGGAGAATTGGTGCTCAGGTAGAGGCTCCGGCGGAGGTATTGGCGGATCTTTGCGGCGGCGTGTTCGCGGATCTGGTCGGTTTTATAGAATAGCCATTGGCGGAAGGCACACTTGGCAAGATTATTTTTGCAATATAGTTGACATATCAACTGGAAAATGCTATCATGGCAAGCAGTGAGAAACAGACGATGGAGGAAATCGATATGCGTATCTCAGTGAAACAGATGGGCGGATGGAATTGTTACGCTTACTGCGCGGAAGAGGTGGAGGAGGTCCACTGGCCTTATTTTCAAAACGGGTATTGGTGGCAGCTGGGCAGTTCTTTTATTAAAACCTATGATCAGGCCGAGGGTTTTCCCAGCTGTGCGGAAAATTTTGCCCGCTTCGGGGATTTGTATATCCGGAAAAGTCTAAAACTTGTGCCAGCGCCTTGGGAAAAGGCGCTGAACCGGTGGATGGATGCCGTTCGGCCGCTAAATCTCTCTTGGTATGTCCATGGAAGCGCCGCCATGGCGCTCTGGGGTCTAGCGGTGGAACCGCGGAATCTGGACATTCTTTTGCCGAACCTTTCTGATATGGAACGGGTCCGGGAGCTTTTTCGTAAACAGACCCTTTTTCCGATAGAGCGGTGCGGCGACTGGGTGATGGGCGGCGGCGGAGAGCTTTTTCTGGACGCGCCGGTATCGGTTTATTTTCACAACTCTAGCCAGGAGCCTTTTGATATGGGCAGACTTGAAAAATTGATCTATCGGGAGGAAACCATCTATCTATCGACTTTAGAAATGTTGAAGCAGGATAATTTCCGATATGGACGGCCAGACCGGGTTCAGTTGATTGAAAACCGGTTGCGGCAGAGATAGGCTTCTGGGTACGAATATAGGCTTTCAGAAAAACAGGAGATGATCCAATGTACGAACTAAGCATTTGTTTTCGTCGTATTAACCGGCTGGCGCAAGGGTATGTGGCCCGAAAAACCCGGGATTTAGAGTTAAATCCCTCTCAAATTCAGGCGGTGCGTCATCTGGCCCATCACCAGGTGATGAGCCAGCAACAGTTGGTAGAGCATCTTGGCGTGGACAAAGCTGCGGTAACCCGGTTGGTGGCCGGACTGGAAGAGTTGGGCTATATCACGCGCACACCCGATCCCAAGGATGGTCGGGCAAAGCTGATTCAGGCCACCGAGGGAGCCATGCAGGTGCGGGGAGATGTGGTGGCGCTGGAAGAGGCCTATTATGACTGGCTGCTGGAAGCTTTGCCAGAAGAAGAGCGGGGCAAGTTTGCTCAACAAATGCGAGCGTTGCTCCAGCGGGCCAGAGAGGGGCGGAAAAGTTGCTATCGGGAGCTTGACGTCCGCCGGGAAAAGGAGGATTCGGAGTGCGACTGATCTTTCATTATATCCGGCCTTATAGGGGAAGAATGGCCCTGGGTATCTCTATCAAGCTGGGGGGAACAGTGGTGGAACTGCTGCTGCCCTATATTCTGGCCCATATCATTGACGATGTGACCCCGCTTGGAGAATTAAAACCGGTGGTATTGTGGGGATTCTTGATGCTGGTGTGCGCGTTTTTTGCCATTTTGGGCAATGTGGTGGGCAACCGGATGGCGGCGGCAGTAGCCCGGGATACCACCCGCACCTTGCGGCACGAGCTCTTTCAAAAAATCTCTTATCTCTCTAACCGGCAGCTGGATGGGTTCACCATCCCCAGCTTGATTTCCCGTATGACCACCGATACTTATAACATTCACCGGATGGTAGGTATGATGCAGCGCATTGGTATTCGAGCGCCTATGTTGGTGGTCGGCGGGGTGTTGGTAACCATGGCTCTGGATCCGGCGCTGGCTTTGGTGCTTACCGCTATGTTGCCGATCATTTTGGCTATTGTGTTTTTGCTGTCTCGAAGGAGCTTGCCTTTGTTTGACCGGCTTCAACAGTCCTCTGACCGGATGGTTCGCGTAGTGCGGGAAAATACTTCCGGAGTTCGAGTTATCAAGGCTCTCAGCCGGAGCGAAGGGGAAAAGGAACGGTTCCGTCAGGTGAACCGGCAGGTGATGGCTGCCGAAAATCAAGCGAATATGGTGATGGCGGCCAGTAAACCGGCCATGAACTTGACGCTTAACCTGGGTTTGGTGCTGTTGATGCTGGTAGGCGCCAGGCGGGTTAACGCTGGGCTTAGCGGAGCGGGAACGATTACCGCTTTTTTGACCTATTTTACCATCATTCTTAACGCAATGATTTCCATTACCCGGGTGCTGACTATGTGGAGCAAGGCGCTGGCCTCGGCCGGCCGTATTCAGGCGGTGATGGACGTTTCCGACGAGTTCAGGAGCCGTCCCTCGGAGGAAGGGCAGAGAGATTACCCCTGCATTGTTTTTCATCAGGTAAATTTTTCTTATGGGGGGAAAAGTCCCGCTTTGCGGGATGTCAGCTTTTCCTTGAACCGGGGAGAGCGGTTGGGTGTCATTGGGCCCACCGGCGCGGGAAAAAGTACGCTTTGCGCCTTGTTGCTGCGGTTTTATGATGTGGATAGCGGCAGCATATGGGTGGATGGCCGAGAGGTATCCGCTTGGCCGTTGGAGCAGTTGCGGGCTAAGTTTGGCGTGGTACTGCAAAACGATTTGCTGTTTAAAAAATCCATAGGGGAAAATGTTCGTATGGGCCGGGAAATTTCTGAGGAGGAAATTCGTCAAGCCCTAAAGAACGCGCAGGCTGATTTTGCCTTGGAAAGTGGGCAGGACGCCGGGCTGGCGGCCAGGGGCGTCAATCTTTCCGGTGGGCAAAAGCAACGGCTGCTCATCGCCCGGGCTCTGGCAGGGCGGCCGCCAGTACTGATTTTAGATGACAGCTCCAGCGCGCTAGACTATCAGACCGACGCCAAGCTGCGGCAGGCGCTCCAGCAGGAATACGGGGAAACCACCACCATTCTGATTGCTCAGCGGGTCAGCTCGGTGAAGCATTGCGATAAAATTTTGGTGTTGGAAGAGGGCTGTGTGGCCGGATTGGGCAGTCATGACCAGCTGATGGGGTGCTGTCCGCTATATCAGGAGATCAGCCGGCTGCAAATGGGAGAGGAGGAAAGCGCATGAAAGACCGGCGTTTTACCATATTGCGGCTCTGCCGTTATCTGCTGCGGCACAAATGGGGATTGCTGCTGGCTCTGGGGCTGACTGTCGGCTCTAACCTGCTGGCTCTGTTGGGACCTGAACTTTGTGGGAAAGCCATTGACGCTATGGAGCCAGGACCAGGGAAAGTGAACCTGGAGCTGGTGAGCTACTATGCTGGACAAATGGCGCTGCTGTATGTGGTGTCAGCGGCTATGGGTTATGCCTTGAATGTGCTGATGATTGCCATTTCCCGAAAGGTGACCTATCAGATGCGGCAGGATATTTTTCAGCGGCTGGGGGGTATGCCGGGGGGCTATTTTGACACCCATGCTACTGGGGATATCATTAGCCGGATCTCTTACGATACCGACACCATCAATGGCTCTCTCAGCGCCGATCTGGTGCAGATTTTTGCCAGCGCGATTACCATCGTGGTATCCTTTTATAAGATGGTGACCCTGGAGCCACGACTGTCGCTGATTTTTTTATTTACCGTTCCCCTTTCGGCAGTGATGACCATTCGGATCACCAAACGAAATCAACCTTTGTTTCGCCTGCGTTCCCGCAAGCTGGGGGAGCTGAACGGCTTTGTAGAGGAAATGATCTCTGGACAAAAGACGCTGAAAGCCTACCGGCAGGAAAAAAACACTTTAGCCGAGCTGGACGGATTTAACGACCAGGCGGTGGATTCCTATTATCAGGCGGAATACAGCACGGCGGTTATGGGGCCGTCGGTAAATTTTATCAACAATCTTTCGCTAGCGCTGGTATCGGTATTTGGAGCGATACTGCATATGCGAGGACAGATGACGGTAGGCGGCATTGGTTCCTTTGTGCTTTACAGTCGGAAGTTCAGCGGACCGCTCCATGAATTGGTGGATATGTTTGGAGAATTTCAGTCCTCGCTGGCGGCGGCCGAGCGGGTGTTCCGGATCATCGACCAGCCTCTGGAAACTGCCGACCGGCCGGACGCCGCTGTGTTGGACCAGCCGCAAGGAGCGGTAACATTGGAGAAGGTTTGCTTTGGCTATGATCCCCAGAGACCAGTGCTCAAGCAGGTCAGCCTGGAAGTGGGTTCCGGGGAAACCATTGCCGTTGTAGGGCCGACCGGCGCGGGAAAAACCACCCTTATCAATTTGCTGATGCGGTTTTACGATCCGGACAGCGGGAAAATTTGCGTGGATGGGAAAGAGGTTCGCAACCTGACCCGGGCCAGCCTGCGGAGAGCTTATTCCATGGTACTTCAGGACGCTTGGCTATTTTACGGTACCATTTATGATAATATCGCTTACGGCCGGCCAGATGCGACCCGGCAGCAAGTGGAGGCCGCGGCTAAGGCAGCCCGTATTCATGACTTTATCCTATCACAACCCCAAGGGTATGACACCATTCTTACTGATGACGCAGCCAATCTTTCCAAAGGGCAGAAGCAGCTGCTGACCATTGCGCGGGCGATGTTGATGGATAGTCCTATGCTGATTTTAGACGAGGCCACATCCAACGTGGATGTGCGTACCGAGCAGCTAGTTCAGCAAGCCATGGGAGAGCTGATGGCGGGACGGACCTGTTTTGTGGTAGCCCACCGGCTGTCTACCGTCAAAAATGCCAGCCGCATCCTGGTTGTGCGGGAGGGCGGTTTGGCGGAGTGGGGTACGCACCAGCAGTTGTTAGAGAAAAAAGGCGCCTACTGGGAGATGTACCGGGCCCAGTTCGGCTAATTTTTTATGGATTTTTGAGGAAGAGAGCGGCGCTGCCGCTCTTTTTGCATCTTTTTTGTCTTGCGGGATACAATAAAGGCAGCTGACACAAAACCACCTGAATAGGTTTTGTGAGATAAAAAGGAGATGGAAATCATGGTCGTCATCGGCTGTGCCAGAGAGCGGGATGAAATCTGGCTGCGGCAGCTGATCTGCCAGCGGCGTCTGGCGGCTCGGTTGGCGGAAGCGGGGGAGCGGTGGGACCTTTTTCTAGATGAACAAGGGGGCGTTCGAGGCGGTGGACAGGTGATTACCTGCGGGCTGGACCGGCGGGATACCCTTACAGTGTCTTCTTTGCTGCAAGAGGGCGGCATGGCCGCCCTTCAACGGGAGATGTGCACCCTTTC
>CATJIY010000028.1 GCA_949740695.1 uncultured Eubacteriales bacterium | reverse complement strand
TCCGGGCCTGGGGCGACTTCCTTACTTCCCAAAACATTGCCCACGGTCAGGCCTTCAGTTTTGAAGAGATAGAAAAAGTTATGAACCTGGAATATCGAACGGAAAAAGGCGAAGCGCTGATGGTGGACCTGTGCCTGATCGACAGCGGCGATCAGACGGACGAGGTGTACGAGTTCTGCGCTCTCAACAGCGAATGGGCTCTGCCGTGCAAAGGCGTTGGCGGCCAGCTTTCCCATTACCGCCTGAGCACGGTGAATAAAACGGGTTCCCAGGCTTATGGAATGAATTTGGCGCTGGTGGACGGCGGCAAATACAAAGACATGATCGCCAGCCGCCTGCGCAAACCCAACGGCAAGGGCAGTTGGATGGTTTACAAAGGGTGCGACGAAGAATATGCCAAACAGATGACCGCCGAGCACAAGGTTGTCGTAAAAAACGGAAAGGGCCAGCAAACGCTGGTCTGGCAGCCTAAAAGCGGCTCCCAAGGCAAGGATAATCACTATTTAGACTGCGAGGTCTATTGTATGGCGGCGGCAGATATCAAGGGCGTGCGGAACCTGTTTTTACGGTCGGAGCAGCCCAAGCCCTCCAGCGCTCAGCCGCCCCCGGAGGAAAACTGGATCCGGGTGCAGGACAACTGGCTCCATGACATATTCGGCAAGGAGGAGCAATGACTGAATTTCATGAAATGACCTGCCAACAGCAGCTGACAGAGGTCAATAAAGCAATTTATGCTGTGCTGGCCGGCGGACAGTCTTACGCCATTGGCAGCAGAAGTCTGACCAGAGCCGACCTGAAATTGCTGAAGCAAATGCGGGAAGAGTTGGAGGCGGAAATTACCGCCAGCAATACCTCTCCTTTGCTGGGCAACACTTTTGTGGCATTTTTTGATAGGAGGTGACAGAACTTTGTGAATCTGATTGATAAATGGTTCCTGCTGTTTTCTCCGCGAAAAGCCTATGAACGAGAAGCCTGGCGTCAAAGCCTGGAACAGCTGCGGTATTATGACGCCGGCTCCGGCGGCCGCCTGAACGCCGCCTGGCAAACCGCCAATGTCGCGGCGGAAACCACAGACCGGTATCAGCGGGATGTGGTCCGGGCCAGGGCTCGGGATCTGGAACGCAATTCGGATATCGCTCAATCTGTCATCCGGGCTTACCGGCGGAATGTGGTAAGCAAGGGTTATACTCTCCAGGCCATGACTCCAGATGAAGCGCTGAACAACCGGATCGAGCGGTATTGGAAGCTATGGTGCAAAGCGGAACATTGCGATATCACCGGCGCCCAGTCCTTCAACCAGATTCTGCGCATGGCGGTTACTCGGAAGCGAGTAGACGGCGGAATGATTATCCTGAAGCGCTATGTCCGAGACAGCGAAATTGTTCCGCTCAAGCTGCAATGCTTGGATGTGGACGAGCTGGATACTACGGCGATCACCCCGAAATACAAAGGCAATACCGTGGTGGGCGGCATTGAATACGACCAGTACCACAAACCGGTGGGTTACTATTTCCGACAGTACGACGCCGACGGAAATCAGACCACGGACAGTATTTATATTCCGGCCAAGGATGTTATTTTCTATTTTACTAAGCACCGCCCTTCCCAAATCCGGGAAATCAGCGATATGAGCGCCACCATCACCCGAATCCGGGATGTCAACGAGTTTGTCCAGGCGGTTTCTGTCAAAGAGCGCATTGCCGCCTGCCTGGCGGTTTTCATCAAAAAGGTTTTCCCCAGCGGCGGCATTGGCCGCAGAGGAACAGTCAATTCAGAGGGCAGAATAGATTACACCGGCAAAACCCTCACCCCTGGCATGATCAAAGAGCTGAACGCCGGCGACGAAATCCAGGTAGTCAATCCAGCCGGAAACAGCTCCGAAGCCGCCAGTTTTCTCAAAATGCAGTACGCCCTGATCGGGGCCGGCCAGGGCCTGTCCTATGAGATTACCAGCCGGGATATGAGCCAGACCAACTATTCTTCCGCCCGCCAGAGCGCGATAGAGGATGAAGTCACCTTCGCGGAGGAAGTCGAGCTGCTTTGTGAAAAAGTGATGAGCGAAGTGTATGAGGCTTTTGTGATTTCCGGCTATCTTTCCGGGCTGTTTCAGATCTCTGACTTTTGGGATAACAAATTTGATTATCTCCAGCATGAGTGGGTCGCCACCCCGAAAAAGTGGATTGACCCCAAGAAAGAGAGCAACGCCAATCAGATTGCCTTGCTGAGCGGCCAAAAGACCTTTAAGCAGATTGCCGCCGAAAATGGCCGGGATTGGCGGGACCAGCTGGACGATATCGCGGAAGTAATTGAATATGCCCACACCCTGGGGATTGAAATGAAAGGAGGAGAGCTGGGAATCTATGCCCAACAATCCGAATCCGAAGAATAACGACATAAACCAGCGCTGTTTCGGCCAGGCAGCCATCCGCGCCTTGGAAGGGGAGGGGAGAGAAAGAACATTTGAGCTGTCCTTTTCTTCCGAACAGCCCTATCCCCGGTGGTTCGGCACGGAAATTTTATCCCACGCCCAGGGGGCGGCAGACCTGACTCGCCTGAATGAAATCGGCGTACTGCTGTTCAACCACGATACCGATTATGTCCTTGGTCGGATTGATCGGGCATGGATCGAAGACAACCGGGGCAAAGCGGAAGTCACATTTGATGAGGATAAGGACGCCGAGCTCATTTATCAGAAAGTCAAGTCCGGCACATTGAAAGGCGTTTCCGTTCGCTATTCGGTAGAATGCTGGGAAGAGGTTCCGGCAGGCAAAAAATCCAGCGACGGCTTTGCCGGCCCCTGCGATATCGCCCGCAAATGGACGCCGCTGGAGATCTCCATTGTGTCAGTGCCCGCCGACGCCACAGTTGGCGTGGGCCGCAGCCAGGGCGACGGCGGCCCATTTATCAAAAGCCTGGGCGCCTTTGAAGCCCAAATCCGCGCAAACCAAAATCTTTTGAAATAGGAGGGATCCACCATGAATCTGCAAGAAATGATTGTCCGGCAGAGTGAGCTTGCCAGGCAGGCCCGGGCAGAAAACCGGGATCTGACCGAAGAAGAAACCCGAGAATTCAACGAGCTGCAAGCCAAAATCGACAAAACAAAAAATGCTATATTGGACGCTGGACCAGACTTCGGCCGCGAGGAGGCGGCTTGCCAGGCAACGCGTGCCGCCGAAAAAGCCCGCATTGCAGAAATCACCGCCATGTGCCGTTCTTTTGATCTGGACCCCCAGCCCCATATCGACAGCGATATCAGCGTGGACGAGTGCCGCAAGCTGGTGTTGGAACAGCTTCAGAAATCCAGCGGCCCTATTCCTGCCGGCAACATTGAAGTCACCAAAAGTGAGGAAGACAAATTCCGGGAAGCCGCTTCGGACGGGCTGCTGCTCCGCATGGGTGCCAAGCTGACCACGCCCGCCGGCGGCGCCAACGAATTCCGCGGCATGAGCCTCCGGGATCTGTCTATCGAGTGCCTGAGCCGCAGCGGCGAAAGCGCCGCTTCCCTGCTCCGCCTGAGCAAAGATGATCTTTACAGTCGGATGAGTCGGGAATTTTTCAACCCAGCTTCCGCCTTCCCTGCCATTTTAGACGCCGCCATCCGCAAGACCATTGTGGAGGAATATCAAAAGGTTCCCACCACCTTCCAAGCCTGGACCACGAAGGGCAGCGTAACCGATTTCAAACCCACCCCTGATCACAGTTATGTGCTGGGCGGCGTAGGCGATTTTGAGCTGGTGCCGGAAAACGGCGAACTGAAAAACAGCGCTCCCTCCACTGCCCTGCTGCCCCACCGCAAAGTGGACACCTACGGAAAACAATTCTCCATGTCTCGGCAAGCGTTTATCAATGACGACATCGGGTTTCTCTCTCAGATGCCCGCCGCCTATACTCGAGCCGCCAAGCGCACCATAGATAAAGCGGTGTATAAAATCCTAATAACCAACCCTGCCATTTACGATGGTGTCACGCTGTTTCACTCCAACCATAAAAATCTTATCCCTACCGGAGCCGCCCCTTCCCAAACTGCTATTCAGGACATTATCCTGCTGGCTCAAGGCCAGACCGACCCCTTTGGCGAGCCTATCTATGAGATTCCCAAATTTCTTGTGGTCCCCATGGGTTATGAGTTTATTTTGGCAGCCATTTTTGGCAGCATTCAGGTGGTAGGATCCAACCATAATGACATTAACCCGCTTTACAATTACCCTCTGCAAGTGATTCAAACGCCTTGGATTAACGCTTTGGCCGGCGAAGCGGCAAAACCTTGGTTTATGGCGACAGACCCGGCCTCCAGCAAGAGCATTCAGGTGGATTACCTCAATGGCCAAGAAACTCCCACATTCCGGCGCAGCGAGCCGGCCGGCCAGTTGGGCTTTGTCTGGGATATCTGGCTGGACTGGGGTATCACCGCTGTGGATTATCGGGGCATCTATAAAAACCCCGGCGTAAAATAGGAGGGATTCCATATGGCAAACTATGTGCAGAAAGGCTCTGTCATTGATTACAAAAACAGCGGCGCTTCTCCCATCGCCGCCGGCGATATCGTTAGCCTGACCACCCGTATCGGCGTGGCTGGCGCAGAGATCCCCTTGGGCGCGATAGGGACCGTGGCTGTGACCGGAGTGTTCGCTATGCCCAAGGTCGCCGAAGCCGTCACACTGGGCGCGGCCCTCTACTATGACGTAGCCGCCGGAAAAATCACC
>CATJIY010000027.1 GCA_949740695.1 uncultured Eubacteriales bacterium | reverse complement strand
GGCCGGAAAGCTGCTGGCCCAAGACCTAAAAGCAGTCTATGAAACGCCTGGCGGACGAGAACGGTATTGGGAACTGGTGCCCACCACTTACTGCCGAGAGCATTACCAAATCGCCATCCGGCCCTGTGAGCCAGGAGACGTCACCGAGATCGACACCTTCCGTGAATTAAAGGAATTTGACAAAAGTTATGACATTGGATCATAAGGGGGAACTGCTGTGGAAATCAAACGCAATATTTTGCTGAATCCTGGACCATCCACTACCACCGATACCGTCAAGCTGGCCCAGGTGACACCCGATATCTGCCCGCGAGAGGCTGAATTTGCCGACAAAATGGCCGAGCTGCGGCAGGATCTGGTACGGGTAGTTCATGGCGATCCAGAAACATACACCGCCGTACTTTTCTGCGGTTCAGGCACGCTAAATATGGACGCCTGCCTAAACTCTCTTCTGCCCGAGGGAAAAAGGGCGCTGATTTTACACAATGGCGCTTACAGCAGCCGGGCATTGGAGATCTGCCGGTACTATGGACTGCCGCATATTGCTCTGGAGCAGCCCTATGATCGCCCCCCTGATCTGGCCGCGTTGGAACAAATATTCCAGGAAAATCCTGATATCGCTTTGCTGTACGCCACCCATAACGAGACCGGCACTGGCCTGCTCAACCCCATCCGCGAGTTGGGCGCTCTGGCTCACCGGTATCAGGCGGTTTTTATCGCTGATACCACCAGCACTTACGCCATGCGGCCTATCCACATGAAAGCGGACAACCTTGACTTCTGTATGGCCTCCGCCCAAAAGGGTCTGATGGCTATGACCGGTCTGTCCTTTGTGGTAGGACGCAAAGACTTCATCGAGGCGTCCCGCGCCTATCCGCGCCGGTCCTATTATTGTAATCTTTACCGACAGTACGAATACTTTGAACGCACTGGGGAGATGGAGTTTACCCCGCCGGTGCAGACGGTTTACGCCGCCGTTCAAGGCATGAAAGAATACTGGGCTGAGGGGGAGCAGGCCAAGTGGGAGCGCCACACCCGCGTATTTCAAGCCATTTGCACAGGGCTCAGCGAACTGGGTTTTCGTCAGCTAATTGTGCCGGAACACCGGGCTGGATTGGTAGCGACAGTGCGCTATCCAGATGACCCCAACTGGAATTTTGAGCAAATTCACGATTTTTGCTACCAGCGAGGCTTTACCATTTATCCCGGCAAAGTGGGATCTGCGGGAACCTTCCGCCTTTGCGCCCTTGGAGCCATCGACACGCCCGACATCCAGGATTTTTTTCAGGTATTCCGCCAAGCATTGAAGCACTGCGGCGTGACGGCGCCTGTGCGGTATGACGAAAAGGAGAACTGCAAGTGAAAACAGTATACACCTGCTTTTGTACCGAGATGATTCATGAAGGTCACCGGAATATCCTCCGGCACGCCAGTCAATACGGACGAGTGATTGTAGGTGCGCTATCCGACCGGGCGCTGATCCGGTACAACCGTTTTCCTTCCATCCCCCAGGAAGACCGGATTAAGCTTTATCGCTCGTTGGAGGGCGTTGACAACGTCGTCCTTCAGGATGATATGGGATACGAAGATGTGCTCTCTCTCATTCGCCCCGACTATGTGATTCACGGAGATAACTGGAAAACCGGGCCGGAAGCGGCCATACGGGAGCAGGTTTTACAAAAACTGAAAGCATATGGCGGCGAGTTAATCGAAGTACCCTATACCAGCAATGCGCATACGCGAAAGATCGACCGGCAGCTGCGAGAAAAATTGGCTATGCCGGAATATCGGCGCAAGCGGCTGCGGCAGCTCATCGGAATATGTCCTGTCGTGAAAGCCATCGAAGCCCATAGTGGGCTTACCGGCCTGATCGCTGAAAAAACCATTATAGAGCAAGACGGCCAGTTGGACCAGTTTGACGCTATGTGGGTGAGCAGTCTGTGCGACAGCACCGCGAAAGGCAAGCCAGATATTGAACTGGTAGATATGTCTTCCCGCCTCCGAACCATTGACGACATCATGGAAGTCACTACCAAACCCATTATTTTAGACGGCGACACTGGCGGAATGGCTGAGCATTTTATATATAATGTACGCACCCTAGAGCGCATGGGCGTATCGGCGGTTATCATCGAGGATAAAAAGGGTCTGAAAAAAAACAGTCTATTTGGAAACGATGTAATCCAGACCCAAGACGATATCGAAAGTTTTAGCGCAAAAATTCGGGCGGCCAAACAAGCTCAGCTCACCGAGGATTTTATGATTATCGCGCGAATCGAAAGTCTGATTTTAGAACGCGGGATGGAAGACGCCCTGACCCGGGCGGCCGCTTTTGTAGAAGCGGGGGCCGACGGCGTCATGATCCACAGCCGGAAAAAAGACCCCGCTGAAATATTGGATTTTTGCGACCGGTTTCGAAAAACGGATAAGACCACGCCGTTGGTGGTAGTACCCTCTTCTTTTAACACCATCACCGAAGCCGAGCTAGCCGCTCACGGCGTGAACATTGTTATCTATGCCAACCAGCTGACCCGCAGCGCCTTTCCTGCTATGCAGAAGACTGCTGAAGACATCCTCCGTTTTCACCGTGCAAAGGAAGTAGACGACCGATTGATGCCTATTAAAGAAATCATTACCCTGATTGACGAATTATAAGAAAACCCGAGGGGAGGACTTGCTTTTGCAGATTGAATCCTTTATACAACGGCTGAACGCCGATTTTTTCACCGGCGTGCCGGACAGCCAGCTGAAGCCTCTATGCGATTTTTTGTATCATACTTATGGCATGGATTCCAAACACCACGTCATCGCCGCCAACGAGGGCAACGCCGCCGCCATTGCCGCCGGATATTATCTGTCCACTGGAAAAACCCCGGTAGTCTATCTGCAAAACAGCGGCTTAGGCAATCTGGTCAATCCCTTGGCTTCCCTGCTGAACGAAAAGGTCTATGGGATTCCCTGTCTGTTCGTAGTGGGCTGGCGAGGGGAACCGGGCGTCCACGACGAACCGCAGCATATCTTTCAAGGGGAAATCACCCTGGGCCAACTGGATTTGCTGGGTATTCCTGCGTTTATTCTGGAGAAAGACACCAGTGAAAACCAGCTGCATGGAGCTTTGCGGGACTTCTGCTCTCTGTTTGCCCAGGGCCGGCAGGCGGCTATCGTCGTGCGCAAAGGAGCACTGACTTATGATTGCAAACCGGCCTATGGCAACCCTTTCCCCATGACCCGCGAAATGGCCATCAGGCATATTTTACAGGCGGCAGAAGAAGATGTGGTGGTGTCCACCACTGGCAAAGCCAGTCGGGAGCTGTTTGAAACCCGAGAAGGATGGAAACAACGCCACAGTCGGGATTTTCTCACAGTAGGCTCTATGGGCCACAGCAGTTCCATCGCTCTGGGGATCGCTCTACAAAGGCCGGAGCGCCGGATATGGTGCCTGGATGGAGACGGCGCCGCCTTGATGCATTTGGGGGCCATGGCGATTATCGGGGAATGCAAGCCGGCAAATTTGATTCATGTTGTTTTAAACAATCAGGCCCATGAGTCGGTAGGCGGGATGCCCACCGCTGCCGGCCAAATAGATTTGCGGGGGATTGCCCAAGCCTGCGGCTACCCTTTCGCTCTTTCGGCGGCGTCGCCGGAAGAACTGACTGCACGACTTAATCAAGCCAAAATCACCAGGCAGCTTTGTTTTTTGGAAGTAACCTGCGCGCTGGGCGCCCGAAGTGATCTAGGCCGCCCTACCACCACGCCCCAGGAAAATAAACGGGCGCTAATGAAATATCTGGGGGTCCATCCATGACTGCCCTTGCCGACCTGCACACCCACACCACTGCCTCCGATGGACAATACGCCCCTTCTCAACTGGTGGCGCTGGCGAAGCGGCGCGGGATACAAGTTCTAGCAGTTACCGACCATGACACCATTTCCGGCGTGACGGAAACCCTGGAAGCTGGCGCGTCCGCTGGAATCCGTGTTGTTCACGGAGTGGAGTTGAGCCCAAAAGAGCATCCTAACTTTCATATTTTAGGCTATGGCTTTCATACAGGAACCACCGCGCTTTCTGATCTATGCGAAAAACTGCGGGCAGGTCGGGAGGAGCGAAAGTACCGAATCATGGATTTTCTTCGAGATCAGGGAGTGGAGATTTCCCTCTCCGAAGTAGAAGCGCTGGCTGGCGGCGAGGTTATTGCTCGTCCGCATTTTGCCCGGATTCTGGGGAACCGGGGCTACGCCAAAGACAATCGAGACGCTTTTGACCGCTATCTGGACAGCGAGGATTTCCGGCGGAAAGTTACTCGCTATAAGGCGGACGCCCGCGCCTGCATAGAGGCCATTCAGGATGCGGGAGGAAAGATTTCTCTGGCACATCCTTATCAAATGGGACTGCCGGATGCAGAATTGGAAGCTTTGATCAAGCAGCTAAAAAATTGGGGACTGGACGCCATCGAGTGCTTCTATCCCAAATATACCCCAAGGCAGCAAGCATTTTATCTGCATTTAACCCAAAAATACCACCTGCGCCCAACTGGCGGCAGTGATTTTCATGGTGAAGCTGTCAAACCAGATGTGCAGCTGACTGGTTATACATTAGAAACAGACTGGCTGAACTCCGTAAAATAACAAACGATACCTGCCTTTTCGTTGGAATAAAAGGTCAGGCATCGTTTGTTTCCTAATAAAAAAGGATTGCGTCTATTTTATTTTTTTGGTATACTTAGGATCATTATATCACAACGGCGCGCCGCCAACAGCATTGATCCAAAATAACCTGCAAGGACGACTTTTTTATGAATCAAAAAGAACTTTTGCGCTCCCTGAAATTTTTATTGTTTTCCCTTTCTGCCGGTATCATTGAGATGGGGGTTTTTTCCCTACTGAACGAACTGACCAGCTGGAGCTATTGGCCATGTTATCTGATCGCGCTGACGCTATCCGTCCTGTGGAATTTTACATGGAACCGGCGGTACACCTTCCAGTCAGCCAACAATATACCGCGAGCCATGGCGCTGGTGCTGGTCTTTTACTGCGTATTTACGCCCCTGTCTACCTGGCTGGGTCACTGGCTGGCTGACGGGTTGGGCTGGAACGAATATCTGGTTACCGGTATCAATATGGCGGCCAATTTTGTTCTGGAATTTTTATATG
>CATJIY010000026.1 GCA_949740695.1 uncultured Eubacteriales bacterium | reverse complement strand
TAACCGTTTGCTGGAAGAGGCCCAGCAAAGCGCCAAAGCGCTTTTATCCCAAGATCCCAAATTGGAGCGCTTCCCCCGTCTTGCCTGCCGGGTAGAGACAATCCTGAAAAAAAGCCTGGTTCCCTCCATGAATTGACGGGATCCCATTGGAAGCTTCCGCAAAGTCCATCTATAAATTGACAGGAGAATCTTTTATGAAAATTTATATGGTCCGCCATGGTCAGTCGGAAGGCAATCTACGGCGGCTATGGTATGGAAGTACTGATCTGCCCCTCACCGATCTAGGCCGGGAGCAGGCCCGTCAAGCGGGAGAAAAATTAAAAAACGCCGCCTTTGCAGTATGTTACGCCAGTCCCCTAATCCGAGCCTGGGAAACCGCTCAACTGGTAATGGCCGGCCGGCCCGAACCAATCTTATCTACCCCCGATCTGCGGGAACAACACCTGGGCCTGTTGGAAGATAAAACTTTCGATCAAGTCGCCCAGGAGGACCCGCTGCTAATCGGCCGGTTTAATCAGAACTGGGTCCACGAAAAACCGCCGGAAGGAGAAGCTTATGATACCGGCTTGGCGCCTCGGGTAGCCCGGGTGCTGGATGGCCTGTTGAAAAAAGGGGAAGATTGCCTTTTAGTGGCCCACAACGGACCGCTGAGCTACGCGATTACCTATCTTTTGGACCTTCCGCTAAAATCCGCCCCCCAATTTTATTTTCATCATGGATGCTATTCCATGGTGGAGTTGGGAGATGAGCGTAGCTGGAATCCAGGACGAAACCATCTGCGAAAATTTAATGTATAAAAGTATCTGAAACGCTGGGAAGAACGCCGCTGCTCACAAAACCAACCGGACCTGCTTATGCAGAACATGCATTTCCCGTCTCTTCCAGTTTTCCCCTTTCCTCATACAAGGATAGAGCAATCCCACCCATCCCTCCAAAAAACTTTTCGGAACTGTCCACCGCCGCTGTTTTTTCTCTTGAATTGTCCCCTTTTCCCCTTGCGAGGCAGGGTAAATCGTGGTATACTTTTTAAATTGGAGGGATATGCAATGCTCATTTATGATGATATTCGCTTTCAGTTAAATAATCTAAAACCAAAGCTCACCGATCTTCGAGCCGCACTCGACTTGGATAAAGCTCAGGAAGAGATTGCCCAGTTGGAAAAAACGACTGCCGAACCATCCTTTTGGGACGACCCGGCTCAAGGACAGAAGGTCCTCCAACGGATCAAGCAGCTCAAGGATAAAAGCGCCGATTACGACGCCTTGAACACCAAATATGAAGATGTGGTAACCACCATTGAAATGGCCGAGGAAATGGAGGACGAAAGCTTATTTCCCGAGGTGCAGGAGGGTTTTGCCGCCTTTGAAAAAGAGCTGGAGCGGCAGACCTTGTCCACCCTACTTTCCGGAGAATACGATCAAAATAACGCCATCCTCAGCTTTCATGCTGGAGCCGGCGGCACCGAGGCTATGGACTGGACGCAGATGCTGGTGCGGATGTATCAGCATTGGGCGGACAGCCGGGGCTTTAAATGGAAGATGCTGGACGAACTGGACGGCGAGGACGCCGGTCTGAAAAGCGCCGAGATGCTCATTGAGGGAGAAAACGCCTATGGTTATCTTAAGAGCGAAAACGGAGTTCACCGGTTGGTGCGGGTTTCTCCCTTTGACGCTTCCGGCCGGCGGCAGACTAGCTTTGCCGCTTTGGAAGTTATGCCCGAGATGACCGATGATGTGGAGATTGACATTCGCCCAGAAGACTTGAAGGTTGACACCTACCGCTCCTCGGGAGCCGGCGGGCAGCATGTCAACAAAACCGAATCAGCCGTGCGCATCACGCATATTCCCAGCGGAGTAGTGGTGGCCTGTCAAACTGAGCGCAGCCAAATTCAAAACCGGGCCACCGCCATGAAGATGCTTCGCTCCCGGCTAATGGAAATCAAAGAACGGGAGCACTTGGATAAAATCGACGATATCAAGGGCGCTCAGATGAAAATTGAGTGGGGCAGCCAAATTCGTTCCTATGTCTTTATGCCCTATACCTTGGCCAAAGACCACCGCACCGGCTATGAAAACGGCAACATCGGCGCAGTGATGGACGGCGATCTAGATGGTTTCATCACCGCCTATCTCAAATGCGCCGCCACCGGCGAATGGGCCAAATAACCCAATGGAATTGGTATACGTTTCCCTGGTTTTCCATATGGTTAATTAGAATATGATATCCCGTGTTTTTCCTTCATTTTTTGCCGCTTATGCCATTTGCTTGATTCAGATACCTCCAAACAACCGTTCTGGTTCGACTGTTCTGTCCTGATTGCCCTTTGCTGGCAATCAGGTTCCGGACGATGCCTTCCGCATTTGAACTCATAAGTATGCTATAATAGGAGCGATTTCTTTATGAACACAAAACCGATTCACCGCATTGAGCTAAAGGCCAACGCCAAAGCTTCTATGCGAAATGCCCCTGGCATTTATCTGGTGAGCTTGGTAGTACTGGTGCTCACCAGCGCCCCTACTCTCGTAATCCGTTTTTCTTCGGTAGGCCGCGCTATTTTAAACGCTCGTACCGTGGATGAAATGCTTTATGCCTATCAGGAGTTGATGGGGCTGGGCGCCACTTTGTTCCTGGCCTCCCTTTTGCTGAATATCTTTTTATCCTTAGTCAACGCCGGTTATACGCTCTATACGTTACGAGTTTCCCGCGGCGAAGACACAGGCGGAATATCCACTTTGTTTGCCTGTTTCCAGCAGTTTTGGCGGTTTGTCGCAGCCACTATCCTCATGGAATTGTTTACTTTCCTATGGAGCCTGCTGCTGGTGATTCCAGGTATCATTGCCGCTTATTCCTACAGCCAGACCATTTTTATCATGCTGGACCACCCAGAAATGTCCGCTATGGAAGCCATTCGGGAAAGTAAACAGTTGATGCGCGGCTATAAGATGGATTATTTTGTGCTGGAGCTATCCTTTATCGGTTGGAGTCTGCTGGTCCCTCTAACCATGGGAATTCTTCACATCTGGTTGTTGCCCTACATGAATGTGACCTATGCCAATTTTTATAACGCCCTAGTAGATTGGAAGCCCTCCAGCACACCTTTTGAGGATCAGCCTCAAGACGATCAATGGTGGAATAACTGACTCATTGTTTTTAACCCTTTAAATACGCTTTGGCCCCTTGCCGGAGGATATTTTCCTATAAACGGCCCTGCTATCCTCTGTAAAACGAATTCATTCGGAAAAATCCCAGCCATATTCCAGACTTTTTAGCAGATGAACCGGCAATAAAAAATGACCCGGCATGGCTGAGCCATGCCGGGCTGCTCTTTTTATGCGGGCAGCAGCACTACTTGCTCGGCAGTTCCCCCCACCCGTACTCGATCCGATCCGCCACAGGCGGCATACTGACAAAAGGCTGCCGTCAGCACTCCCTCTAGCACCGCTACTGAGGACCGGGCCGAAAGAGCGTCCTCAGGCGTCAATGCCTGGACGAGCTCGGGTTCTACTTCCTCTACCCTTAAGCCATGCTCCCGCCCCAGCGCGACAATCTGCCGTGCAGTAACCTCCGCCCAGGCGGCTTCACTCAAAGGATAAAAGGGAATAAATCCGCCGAACCTTCCGGCAATCTCTCGCAAAGCCCCTCCTCGAACCATGGCCTGGCGGGCAGTCTCATCAGAAAGATAAAGCCGGCGAGCCAATTGAGAACAGGAAACTGTTTGATCTTCCTGGTCCTCCAGCTCTTTTTTATCCGTTTCTTGTTTATCCGCCTCTTGAGGCGGACCGAAGCCCAACCGCTGCCCGTCCTTCCGCGTCAGATCGGCGTTGGTGGTAAAAAGAAACACACACTGACGAAAATCCAGCTCCCGCAATCCATCCTCTCCCTCCTTACGAGAAGCGCACCGTCCTTCATCCAATAAAGACATAAAGACTTTTAGCACCTGAGGATGCGCCTTTTCCAACTCGTCAAACATAAAAACCGTTCGAGGATTATGCCGCACCGCCTCAAACACCGGAGGATCGTCATACCCAGCATATCCCGGCGGCGCACCGGTAAGCCGGTAAGCCGAATGGGGCTCAGTAAAGGTATTCATCTCCGTCCAGACAAATTGATATCGTTCCTCTCCAGCCAGCTGGTTGAGTACTGGAACAATCCCCTTTGCCAACTGAGATTTCCCCACACCAGTAGGTCCGTGAAAAATCAGCGATAGCGGCCGGGCGGGTTTTTTTTTGGAAAGATGGGCCCACAGGCGAAAAGCCGCCGCCTGCACTGCCGCTGTCTGCCCCACGATTACCTGAGAAAGCGCTTCTTCCAGCTGGGTTAGCATCAAACTCCCTTTGGACGCCGGCTGAACAGGCGCCGGCGCAGTGGGCAGCCGCCCCAGATATTCGCAAAAACTTTCGAAGGTGGGGAAAAGCATCCGCTCTCCATGGCTGAAAAACTCAGCCAACCGGGGATCCGTTCCCTGATAACGTACTTGCGGACGAAAATAAAGTAGGTAACCGGTGGCTTGCCGGAAAAATCCCAACACCGCCTGTTGGGGGACACAACCCTCAGGCATCCGGCATTGGGGAAACTCACAACTGTGACCGATCGCAGCGCAGGCATCAATCCGGCGGCGCAGATCATGATAGGCAGCGTCGCTTCTTCCACAAAACCGATAAAACTCACCTGTCATGGGAACCCTCTCCTTTTGGACCTCCCCCCAAAGGCCGGGGGAGCTTATCTGAAAATTATCCTAGCCAAAAAAAACCGGCCTTATACAATTTCCTCAATCTGCTCACCCGTAAAAAAGCCCCAGTCCAAAAGGACCAGGGCTTTCAGCAAAACCAGGTTTGGGGTTGGCAAACCCGATTGTGCGCACACTGACTGCAAGGCGGTTGTAAATGCCGATATCCGCAGTCTTAAAAGGTAGGCTAGGAATCTTATTTTTTCAAAAACCGCTCCAACAAGCGACTCAGCTCCTCCAAATGTATGGGTTTTGCTACGTGAGCGTTCATGCCGCATTGCAAACAACGCTGCACATCTTCTGAAAAAGCGTCGGCCGTCATGGCAATAATGGGGATCGCCGCCGCATCCTCTCTTGGGAGCGCACGAATCGCTTTGGTTGCTTCATAGCCGTTCATCACCGGCATACGAATATCCATTAAGATCGCGTCATAATAACCTGCCGATGCTTGCCGGAACTTATCCAGACAGATCTGTCCGTTTTCTGCCCATTCCAACTCCAGTCCCAACTCAGAAAGCAGTTCATTGGCGATTTCCCAGTTAAGATCATTATCCTCTGCCAGCAAAATGCGCCGATTGGAAAAATCCATAGAAGGACCATCCGGTATCTGGTCTCCTTCCTCTACAACCATATATTTTCGTAAGCCGTAAAACAGAGTTGACTTAAACAGCGGTTTGGCAATAAAACCGGTAACGCCGGCCTCCCGGGCTTCTGCCTCAAACTCGCTCCAATCGTAGGCCGAAATTAGCAAAATGGGAATATCCTGACCCAGCTGACGGCGTAGCTCCCGGGCAACTTGAAGCCCATCCATCCCGGGCAACTTCCAATCCAAAAGGACGATCTGATAATCCTCCCGTTTGCGGTGGCACTCCAACGCCAACTGAATGGCCCGCTCCCCACTAAGGGTGAAATCCGCTTGAATTCCAATGTCTTTCAAGGCTTCCACTGCGGTCTGACACAAAAGCTCATCGTCATCCACCACCAGCATGCGCCAAGGCGGCAACACCATCTCCAAATCCATGGCTTCCGCTTTTTCCATATCTAAAATCAAATGAAATTCGGTGCCCACGTCCAATTGGCTTTCTACCAGGATTTGACCCTCCATGGCGTCCACAATATATTTGGTGATAGCCATTCCCAGTCCAGCGCCCTCAATCTTGTGAATTCGAGTCGAATCCTCCCTGCTGTAAGATTCAAAGAGTTTTTTAACAAACTCCGAAGACATGCCAATACCATTATCTTTCACTAAAACATGAATACGAACAAAATTGTCTCCCTTTGCAGAAACTTCCTCATACAAATACAAGGAGATTTCACCCCCATCAGGGGTGTATTTAATGGCGTTAGACAGTAAATTTAAGAGCACCTGATTAAGCCGCACACTGTCACAATATACATCTTCCGCCGTAATACGATCAATCTGCACATTAAAACTGTGCCGTTTGGAACGCATCTGCGGCTGTACAATGGATACCAGTCCATCTAGCATTTCCCGCAAAGACATCTTGTCCACTGTTAAAGTCATTTTGCCACTCTCAATTTTGGACATATCCAAAACATCGTTAATCAGCCCCAGCAAATGTTTGCTGGAAAGCGCAATCTTTTTCAGACAGTTTTTCACCTGCTCCCGGTCGTCCATATGTGCGGTAGCGATTGCTGTCATCCCCACGATCGCATTCATAGGCGTGCGGATATCATGACTCATATTAGAAAGGAACTCGCTCTTTGCCTTGGTTGCCTGAACAGCGGTAAACCGCGCTTCCTCCAACTCTTGCATCTGCTGGCGAGTACGGGTATAATACCGCATAAAAATCAAAATAATCAACAGCAAAACCGACCCGCAAGCCAGCAAAGTCATTATCGTGCGCTGGCTGCTAAGGTTATCTACCGCACTGTCTAGGGCGCCATAAGGCAAAATGGTCACCAAGTGCCACTCGGTTTTGTTTAAAGGCATGCAATAAATCTGCCGGCGGCCATCTGCCAGATTGATGACCGTCGCATAATCCCGCCCCCGCTCCATGGAAGACGCTAGCAAGGAAAGATATCGCTCCAGTGCTTCATCTACCTCGTACTGCCGCCGCACCAGATCAAAATAACTGTGCTCCGAAACGTCAGAAGGCTGAATGATAAAGCTGCCGTCCTTCCGAATGATATAAGCGTACAGCAAACCTCCTTCTCTTTCCAGAGAGAGGCTCTCTTTAATATATTCCAGCGGCATTGCCGCTACCAAAGCAATGCTTTTCTCCCCAGAATCCATAAAATAGCTGCCTTGAACCCCCAACAACAATACTTCGTTCCCTTGGGGGTCCCGGCCAACAGCCGCTTTTTCATCTCCGGCTTTCATAGATTCTAGAAATGGCTTGGAATCAATCACCTCTAGCGTCCCGCCATAAATGAACTCCATTGCGCCGGCCTGATCGTAAAAGGCTAAATGAGAAAAATTACGCACTTCCGCTCGATAAGCCAACTCCGCCCGCAAGGATTCAGGGGAAAGATCTTCGGCGTCATACATTTCTACCAATTCTTTCAACTGTTCCAGCTGCAAATTAATAGCGGTCTCAAAATGCAAAGAGATTTGCTCTCGGACGCCCTCCATATATAGCTCGCCTACCTCGGAGATCGTGTCCTGACTGCGACGATTCATATATATTCCCAAAATGCTGAATACCATCACGCTGAACAACGCCAGACCGCCAAAGCTGACAATTAAAAACCGTATATTTCTTTTACTTTGATTGGCATGCCGGGAATTGGAAGCGCTGCTCATTGGGCCTCCTCCGGAAGACTGGCCTGCAACGCTCGGATGGCCTTCACCGTTTGCTCATAATCCTCAGTCACATTGTCCAAAAAGGCATAGGCTCCCGCCGTATCTCCTGCCCGCAGCATTTCGGTAATCAATTCGCTGCTCTGATATAGTTTGGTAAAGGACAGGTTTTGGCACACCCCTTTGATCGTATGGGCAGCGCGGAAAGCTTCTTCTGCGTTATCCGCCTCAATGGATTCTACCAATAAATCGTAACTCTTATCGTTTAAAAACTTCAACAGGAATTTCTGTACCATTTTTTCCCGCATCAGGCGGCCTATAACTTCCTCATAGTCGCCTCCCAGCGCCTCATAACATTCCTGAATGGTCATAATAACCGCTCCTTCCATGCTTCTTCCGCTCGGAGCACCTCCGAGATAGATCGCACAATCACTTTGTTTCGCTCTTCCTTGGCCTCATAAGCCAGGGTATCGGCACAGCGGAACATATCCACCGTCTTTCCAAAACCATAAACCCCGCCAATACTAGCCGAAAGCTGAATCTCCGGATAACCGGGCAGCTTCAAATCATAAATTCTCCCTCGCAACTCCTCCAGCTTGTTTACAAAAGATTCCAAGGGAATATCCCGGAAAATTACCACATACTCATCCCCGCCATAACGGATAAAGCAATCGGTTTTTCGGATACTGGACCGAACAGTTTTGGCATATTCCTGAAGAGCGATATCCCCTACCTGGTGGCCAAAATTGTCGTTGATGGACTTGAACCGGTCCAAATCCAGCACAGCCAACGCCTGATGATCTTCCACGTCTCGCATCTGTTCCTCATAGTACCGCCGGTTATATGCGCCAGTAAGCACATCGGTATACAATTTCTGATTGTATTGGGTCAGCGTCTGCACCAAATTTTGCTTGCCGTCGGCCCCAAAAAGAGAACGTTCCGATACGTCGGTCATCAGCTCCAAACAACAAGGCCAGTCGTCCACCTCCACATAAAAAGCTAAAATATGATAGGATCTCTCATCCATAACCGAAAACTTTGTATATTTGCACCGATTGGAAAGTACTTTCGCGGACAAACAGTCCTCCTCCAACGGCTCTTGAAGCCATAATCCGGCGGTCCCTTCCGGATCGGGAGAACATTGCCCTTGAGAATCATAGCGGACACACTCCAAAGGATCCCCTTTTACCAACCGCATCCGATCAAACATCAAAGAAAGATATTGGGTCAGGCCCCATGCCTCCACGCCGGTGACGGCAAAATGATCCAGATCCCGGTCAGGCGCGCAAGCCCGCACCGCGTGTTGAATCAAAGCGGTTTTGGATTGATTCAGCCGCTCCTCGTCCAGCGGCACCAGCTCGCCCACCAGACTGAGAATCTCTTTTGGTTCGTCAGCCGACCAAATCGTTTTTGCAAAGCAGTGATATTTTCGCTGACCGGTACGGTAAGGCAAATCCACATCCATCCGAATAAAGGGCTGTCCAGGGGACGCCTGCTCCACCTTTTGAAGCAGCCGACTGAAATTCTCTTTGCCAAACCGTTGCAAAAAGGCCTCGTCCTTTTCTGGATCTACCACCAGCTCTTCCGTAGCCAGCGTTTCCACTCCAGCGGCGTTCCAAGTGATAATTGAGGGGGAAGTGGTATACGTAAACACCAGATTGCTATTAGCCTCTGCCAAAAATTGATACTTTTGCTGCTCGCAGGTCAGCATCGCGGCGGTTCGTTCAGAAGAAAATAGCTCCAGATCATGCAGCTGTTCCTCCATATCCTGAAACTTAGGCGGCTTGTATGTAGAAAGGGTTGCCGCTTTCAGCTCCCGCTCCAACGTGGGACTCAACTCCTGAAGACATTCCAGCAGCAAGGGATTAAATGCGCCGCACTGTCCCCCCAGGATCATTTCCATAGCCTTTTCGTGTGGAAAGGCTTTTTTATAACAACGTTCGCTGGTTAACGCATCATAGACATCCGCCAAAGACACCACTTGGGCCGAAATCGGAATCTCTTCCCCTTTCAGTCCGTCAGGATAGCCGCCGCCATCATACCGCTCGTGATGCCATCGGCAAATCTCATAGGCGGTTTTTACTAGCGGGTCCTCCTGCTGCACAGCGGACAGCTGCCGCAGTAAATCAGCCCCCGCCATGGAGTGACTCTTCATCACCTTGAATTCCTCGGCGGTAAGCCGCCCGGGCTTATTCAAAATCTCATCCGGAATGGAAAGCTTCCCAATGTCATGCAAAGAGGAGGCGGTACAAATCCGTGCAACTTCCGTCTTGCTCAAAGGATAGCGGTCGGTTTTTTCCATCAGCTGGCTCAACAGCAATTCAGTGATGGCGTGAATGTGCAGCACATGAGAGCCGCTTTCCCCATTGCGAAACTCCACCACATGAGACAGAATGGAGATCATCAGCTGGCTATCCTTGGCCTGTTCATAAAGCTGAGCCGCCACAATATGCTCCAACCGCCGCTGCTTGGCATAAAGCAACATGGTATTGGATACCCGGTGCAGTACCACCGACGGATCAAAGGGCCGGCCAATATAATCGAAAGCCCCCAGATCATAAGCCTGCTTCATATTGGCTGGAGAAGCGTCAGAAGAAATCATGATGACCGCCAGATTCTCGTTCCAATGATGCTTCTGCATGCAAGCCAACACTTCAAACCCGTTCATCTCGGGCATTACAATGTCCAGCAACATTAAGGCAATCTCTTCTACCTGCTGCTGAAGAATCGCTATCGCTTCAGCGCCGTTTTCCGCTTCCACAAGGTCATATTGATCTTCCAGCATATCCGCCAAAATCGCGCGGTTCATCTCTGAGTCGTCTACAATCAGGATTTTTTGCTTTTCTGGGTTCATTCGGGCATCCTCCTTTGTGTCCATTCCTTTTGGGGGATGGCTATTGCTTTGCTCGATTCGCCGACTGATTCCTGTATAGGCTTCTAATCCGCTCTCTGCAAATCATCCGGCGGCCTTTGCCTGATCCAACTGCCAAATCTCATACTAATTGGTATTATACTAATTGAAGAAAACCCTGTCAAGCCTGGAAGCGGCGGTTGTGTTTTTTCCAAAGGCGTCTTGACTTTTTTCGCCGCCTGCGGTAGAATAATAGTGGAGTATCGCCCCAAGATATTTTCTCAGGAGGTTTTCATGTCTCTTTACCTTTTGCATAACAACAACCGGCTGAAATAATTTCGTGTCCATTTTTGCCCGCCCTGCGGGCTTTGTTGGCGTACCAAAAGCGCCGGTACGGTTTTTATGTAAAAGGAGAATTTTTTATGAATTTCACGGATAATATTTTAAAAGATGCCCTGAAAAACGTGTTGTTTATCAGCGGCACCGCCTGCGGTGGAAAAACCACCATGTCCCGTCTGCTGGCGGAAAAGCACGGGTTTTATCTCTATGACATGGACCAGCAATATGAGCGCCACCGGGCCATTGCCCAACCGGAATATCAGCCTGAGATGTGCTATCATATGCAAGATTTTCACCAGCAATGGACTCGCCCCACAGAGGAACAGGCCCGATGGAACATGGCTTCTCTGGCTGAAGAGTCCGAAATGGTATTGATTGATTTGATTCGCTTGGGAGAACGCCAACGAGTGGTGGCCGACGTGATCTATTCCCCCGTCTATGCCTCAAATTTGCTGGACTATCACCAAATGATATTTTTGACCGTCGACCGGCGGGAAATTCGAAAAACCTATTTCAATCGGCCGGAAAAACGGAGCTTTTATGAATTTGTGAAAAAACAGCCTTTGGCGGAAACCTATTTTGAAAACATTTTTTTAGGGCTGGAACGAACCAATGATCTAGAACAAGCGGCTATGCGGGCCAGTGGATTTTTGGTTCATCAACGAGCCAGCGCTGATACGCCGGAAAGTGTTCTGACTCTTCTGGAAGATCATTTCCAGCTCAAATAAGGATTGTATAAAAACCTTTCTGAGAGCGGCCTGCCGGGCCGCTCTCTTTTTGAGCATCGCTGCATGATTGTATGGTAGAGAAAAAGACGCTGAAAGGGCAGCGTCTTTTTCACGGCCTTTTCGTCCGGCCTACCGGACGAAGCCTTAGGCGTATACGTCGATATACTGGCCTTTGGGCAGAGAGACGGGCGTTTCGGGAAGCATTTTCAGCAATTCCTGCGCGGCCAGCTCCTCGCTGTCCATCATCTTTTTCGTGACGGCCACCGAATAATTCATTGCCGTCTCAGCGGCGCTCATGGAGGTCGCCATACTTGCGATGGATTCCATCATACGATCCATCCTCCTTTCTATCCTTGAACGCGCTATCGCGCGTACAAAGCGAATTATAATTTTGAGCGGCTATTCTTCCCCTTGCCGCTCTTGTCCAGGATGCAAGGTATCCCCTAGCAATTCCAACAAAGCAGCCGGAGCCGCTTCTTCTTGGGCGGCCTCTTGGTTCGCCTGAGCAGTAGCAACCGCTAGTTCGCTGCGCAAAATAGACACTTGCCGGGGTGCGGAAATCGCCAGTCTAGCCCGGCCTCCATCCACCGAGACAACAGTAATTTGGATATCTTCCCCAATCAGTAGAGATTCTCCCGCCTTTCGCTGTAAAATCAACATACCTGGTCCCTCTCGCTGCCGCCAAACTGAGACAGGGGGTGACGCATATCGTATTCCTCGGTATCCAAAATTACTTGGCGAGCCAATTTGGTTTCCGGATGGATGGCCAGCGGACATTTGAGATTAACGGTGCTTTCCGCTACTGGACTTTTTACCACACAAAGTACATAATAGCCCAGTTCATCGCTGGCCTCTACTCCTAAGGATTCCAGCTCAGCAGAAGTAAGCTGAGGCGCGTAATCAGGTTGAAGGGAAAAAGGATCCATCACCACAAAGGCCAACTCTGGGGTGATTGTGCTTTGCAAACAAAGCAGCGTTCCACCACTGTCTGCAAAAGGCAACAGCACAAAACTACGCTCTTCTTCAAAACCAAAAAGGCCGGCGGGGATGCGGATCTCATCTTCTTTTTCCCAGTCAATCTCCCCAAAATATTTGGTTTGCAGCTTCAAAAAAAGTCCTCCTTTTGGTCTTCTGGTTTTTGTATGCAGTGAATTACAAACAGCAAGGAGCTTCCCACTTGTCAAAAAGGCATACCCTCCTAGGGGCGTCCGCCTTCCAGCGACCCGCCAGCAAGGCAGCTTCGCCCCTAAAAAGCAATCTATCCATTTGACGGGAATGAAAACAATCAGGCTTCCACATCTACCGGCTGATAGTTCGGATCAGCGGAAGGCGGAACATACAAAGGCCCGCCCACATACTTGATAATCACATCCGGCTGCTGTTTTACCGAAATCTCAATATCGCCCGGAGTGAAATCAAATTTAGCCTGATTGACCCGCCAATCGAAATTCAACTTATCCATTTCATATTTAATGGACATTTCTCCAGGATTCCAAGTAATCTCTGGGCCAGTAGTCGGCAAAAACTGCAAGCCTACATTGGTTTTCACATCCCGCGCCTGTGCATCGGCAGCAAACTGCGTGACCAACTCCTCGCCAAATTTGGCATTCAGCAACATCTGCCCCTGCTGGGCATAGATGGAAGTAGCCTCATAAGCTGCCTGCCGCCCTTTTTGCGCTTCCTGGGAAATGGCCGTGGCAGTAGTCGGGATAATGGAATTCCGCGCCTCAAAGGTGTCAATGTTCAGCTTAATAGGCCGGCTGCGAATAGAAAGTCCACCACCGTCGTTGCGGGAAATTTCTAGATCGGCAGTCCCTCGAGTATACTCTAGCTTGGCATTGGTTACCTTCATCTCAATTTCGATGGGGACAGTCTTGATTTCAATCAACGGATACATGAGGAATTCAGGCTCCTTTCCTGAGTTTGCGCCATCCGCCCCCAACAGCTGACACAAGGTTCTCTTTCTATAGAGATATTTGAAAACGTGATCTTATTTTTCGGGGGTTCACGCTTGCCACATGAATTAGTTCATATAGTCCATCAAGCTTTGAGAGAGAATGCTGTTCCCCATCTTCAGCGCAGAATTATAACAATACTGCGCCCAAGCAAAGGAAGTGATCGCATCCGCCAGATCCACCTGGTCAATCTCCAAAAACTGCTCATTTAAAGTGTTCGCCGTATCCTTCAACTGATTATGATTATTGTTCAGAAAAGTAACTTGAGCAGTCAACTTGACATGCTGTGTATGCAGGCCGTCAGAGGCAGTTTTCAGCTTGTTGGCCAAACGAGTATATTCTTCGCCGTCTACATCTGGATTTTCCCAGCGGCCATCCTCTCCGCAATTTTGCAACAACGTTCCCATTCTCTGAAGGATAGAAACAATATTTTTAGGATCGCCATCCTCATCCACGCCATATCCCAAGTAGTCGGTGGCCTGGAGCGCAATGTCATAAGCAGAAGAGGTAATCAAATCATTGCTGTTGTCATGTTCTTGAAGGCCCAGGCCGATATCCACATATTTCGCTTCGTCATTGCTAAGATATTTTAGCTGAGCCAATAGCTTATCGCTCTCGGCCTTCTGTGTGTCATATTCGGCTTTTTCAATCGTCTTACCGCTGGGCTTCAGCTTATAATAACCGCCAGCTTTGGCGTCTGCCGCCACATCAAGCGGCTTTGTTGTATCATTAGGGTCCATTTTCACCGCTGGTTTTTCAGCGGCGGCGTCGTAATCTGTTTTTGAAATTGTTCCACTGCCATCCGCCAACGCATAATAAACAGCATCTGTCTTTGTTGCCGGATCTTCACCATAAATATTGACTTCAATAGGCTGTTTCGCATCGTCCATTTCCACTACCGGTCCGCCGGCGTCCACCGGAATACCCCGATAGGTTAACACCCGATTTTCTCCCTCGCCGGTCCATTCCAGCGGTACGTTCAGTCCATCCGCCCCGGAAAACAGAAAATCATTTCCATATCTTGCGCCATTGGTGGCCTGAACGATACTGTCGGCCAGCTGCAAAATATCCTTCCCCAGCGCCGCCCGGCCCGAACCGGTGGGATCATTGGCACCCCGCAACACCGCCGCATAAGAGGAATCCTCATGCTCATTGTCCACCAAACCCACAATTCGATCCATCGCTTGATAAGCAGTTTCAAACTTATGGAGTACTGTACTGCTCTGCGTATATTGGCTGCTGGTCCGCAAAAAAGACCGGCGCAACTGGAAAGAATGGGCTGCAGCGGCGGGATCCTCTGCATAAGAATTATAGGTGCGCCCGCTAAGCACCGAATTCCGGGCTTTGTTCAGCGCCAAAAACGAACGGTTTAAATTAGAGCGGTAGCTTCTCAGCACACCGTTGGTCGTTGCACGAATCATTGGTTTTCCTCCTTATCTGCCTACAATACCAGTGCTGTTAATCAGCTTGTCCAAGACCTCATCTACGGTAGTCATCAAGCGGCAAGCCGCAGCGTAAGACTTTTGATACTGCATCAAGTTCATAGCCTCGTCATTCAAGTCAACCGACGAGACCGAATCTCTCTGGGTATCCAAATCCAGAGACGAAGTGTAGTAATTATTCAGCTGAATACTGGTGCTTCGCTGGTCGTTGGCCATCACTGACTGAAGATTGGTCAACATCTCCTGGAAAGAGCCATGGAACATGGACCCCTCATTAGCTGCGTCGCCAACCATATCGGTGGGGAAATAATCCATCTTTTTATCCATCAGGGCCAGCATGTGCGTGATGTTGGAGCTATCGGTCGTAGCGATATGATCAAAGCCAGACGCCTGTACAAAGGAGGCGATGATCTTTGCCGCGCCGGTAGACCAATCTTTGGAAATAGAAATGTTGGCGGCAGTGATTCCCTCGGTATCGTTTCCATCACCGTTATTGGAGAACAACGGCTTGCCCATGGCTACGCCATTATCCTTCAGTGCAGTTTCCCATTCTTCCAGTTGCTTGTTTGCGTCATCAATACCGCTCTTTGTCAGCACATTTCCCGCAGAATCCGTAATCGGTTTGCCATTTTCATCGACGTAGTTATCGCCATCCAATTTATAGTCGTTGCCGTCTTTAACGCCTTTCTGCGCCAATAACCGCTTCCATTCACCAAGTTGACTTTTTGTTTTTACAACGTTGCTTTCTGTAATGGGGTTACCGCTGGCATCTTTCAGCACTTCCAGCTTGGCGTTCAGATACTCGCCGTTCTCGTTCATCAGATAGCCCTGGTTGGCCTCATTCATTACCTTGGCAAATTGGTTCGCCAACAGATCCAACGCCTTTTGATAGTACGGGAATCCCCGTTTGGTAGCCGCCGATTCATCCACGTTGGCAATGGTATCGCTGGTAGTAAACTCACCTGATTCGGTAAGCATCTCCCGATACGCCTGCAATCCGCCGCGAATATCGTTGTCGTCCAGCTTAATACCGTCCGCTACCGCTTCTGCATGGGTAGTCTCAATTTTATAAAACTTTGTCGGATTGCCCGCCTGTTTTATATACTTTGTAGTATAGGTGTAACCCATCAGGTCATCTACCGTCTTTGTGCCATTGGCAGCATCCACAGTAACATTGTTGGGCTTATCCGGATCAGCCGCGAGATCTTGCAGCGCCTTCATCGCCGCATTAAATGCCGCTTCGCTGATCTCCGTCCGAGTGGTGCTATGATTGTCCATGGGCCGGCTTTTCACATCCGTCAGGCCTGCCAGGGTAATAGAATAATTGTCCGCCGCGTCGCCCAGAACCAGCTGCGTGGCATGAACTCCATCTACCAAAACCGCCCGGTCAGTGCGAGGGTCCAGCGTATCCGGCTGAGGATTGGCTCCCGCCAGCTTGACAGTGAGCTTTTCCACCATTTGCCCTGCGCCGATATCCTCCATGGAATACACCACGTCAATCTTCATATATTGAGACAGCTCATCCAGAAGGCGGTTGCGTTCATCCCGCTGTTCCAGTGTGTTGTCCCCATGAATATCGCTTTTGCGAATGGAGGAATTCAGCTCTTTGATATTGGTCAACAGCTTATTAACTGTTTCAATCTCCTGCTCAAACCGTTTTACAGTGTTTTGTTTTTCCTTTTCCAACCGGCTGGCATAGGTATTAAAAAGCGTCACCAGCGCCTTAGCCGAGGACTGAACCTGGGTATCAAATTCCTCCTGACCAGTACTGTCATCCAGATGCTGCAACGCTTTATAAAGATCGCTGAACTGGGCCTCAATCACGCCCATTTCATCGTCTCCCCGAGCCACCTCGTCCAAGATAGAAGCAATGGAATCCAAGATATTCAACTTGGTGTCCAATGCGCCCACGCTGGACATTTCGCCTCGATAGCGAATATCTAAATAGGGGTCTCGAATTTGAGAAACGCCTACTGGCAGCGCGCCGTTGCCTACTTTGACGTCATACTGGGAAGCATAGCGGTCGCTTCCGCCTGTGCGCAGGCTGATCTGATCCAGCACCTGCCGGGTATATCCCCTGGTGTTAATGTTGGAAATATTGTTGCCGGTAATTTGAAGGCCCTTCTGGGCGGCATAGATGCCCAATCGGGCAGTGGTAAAGGTACCAAAGGTACTGACAGAACTCATAATGAACACTCCTTCATGGCATGGGTGAAACGGGAAATCTCCCCATAATCCTCCGGCGTGGCCGGAAGAAAACGGCAAAGGGCATCAAGCCCGGAAATCAGTTTTCATCTTCGGGGGCGGAACAGTCTCCGCCGTTTGGCTGTAACCCGGGCCGGCGGTCTGATCCCCGCCCAGCTGCGCCAAGGTTTTTTCAATCTCGTGAAGGTTACATTCCAATGTATTGCGGGCCACCTCAGCGGCACTGCAATAAATCTGATACTGACGCGCCAGCCCCTCAGCAGCATCCCGGGCTTGCAACTGCAAATTGGGAGGACAGTTTTGGGCCAATTGCGCCAGGGGAACGCCTTCTAGATTGAGCGCCTGAACCATTGCCAGCCGCCGCTGTTCCTGCCCACGTAAAGCCAAGGCCAAAGCCTGCTCTTGTTTTAACACTTCGTCCAACGCCATCAGATCGTCCTTACGGACGGCCTGAGTCTTTTCCTGCGCTAAATCTGAAAGCTGGGCAAATTGGCGGCTTAAATCAGACAGCAACTCCAAATAAGCCTCGTAGGGTTCGCTCATTTAATCTTCCTCCCGTAGAAAAAGCATCCTGGCTGCAATGGCTGCCGGATCAGGATGATACTCCCCAGCCGCCACCTGGCGGCGCAACGCCTGAATATCGCCAGTGGTAGTGGCGGTGCGCGCCTCCTGAGAAAGACGGCTCAACAATTCGGCATGGAATTTCTTTTCCCCAGAAGTAGGAGAAGACAGCGTCACTGAATCATATTGACGATTGAACTGGGCCTGAACAGCGTTTTCCCGGTCAGCGCCCTTATTGTAATAAATTTTTGTGGAGCGAATCGGAGAGATTGCGCCCGAACCAGTGGAAGTCAGCACGGTATCACACATCCTTTTGAAAAATACGGGAAGGCTGGGAACACCCACGCCCTCTTTGGGCTGCCGGCCCATGGGATCAAACCCATAGCCGCTGAAAAAGCAGAGAACGCGCCGCGCAGCTTTCGTTTGCCCTGAAGAACAAACTTTTATGAAAGCCTTCGGCCCACTTAGCCGAATTAGCGGCCGAGAAAGACGGTGATTTCGATGCTCAAACAAGCGTGATCTCATTTTTGCGGAAAAGTTGCGGCTAACAGGCCGCTTCTCCAGCGCCTTTCACTGATACTATCGGCAAAAACCGCTTGAAGTTAAGGGGAAATCACGGTTTTTCCGGCAGCTTTCCCTGCGCCGGCAGCGGCTTACTCAAAATCAGCGCTAATAAAAGCCGCCCCGCGGGCGGCTTGCTTTCCAAACTTCAAGGCCTGACATTCCCAGGCCGCTATCCCAAATTTTTTAAATGATTGAGCAAAACGGTGGCAATATTTTCACAGGGCGCTTGAGTAATCACTGCGCCAATGTCGTGGGCCACCCCGGGCATCCCATAAACCACCGAAGATTCCTTATCCTGGCCAATCGTATAGGCGCCCTGCCGGCGCATATATAGCAGCCCGTCCGCTCCATCCCGGCCCATACCAGTCATAATGATGCCCACCATTTTGCATTTAACCGCATCTCCCATAGAATGGAACAGCACATCCACCGAGGGCCGGTGTCCGCTGACTTTTTCCCCGGGAGCGCAAGATACCGTATACCGGCTGCCGCTGCGCACAACCCGGGTTTGCAAGTCGGCAGGCGCCACCAGAGCCAATCCTCGATGAAGCACATCCCCATGCTTCGCCTCTCGCACTTCCATGCGGCAAAGCTTATCCAGCCGTTCCGCATACATTTTGGTAAAGCCAGGGGGCATATGCTGGACAATCACCATTCCTGGAATATCGGCAGGCAACCGCTTCATTACCTCCAGCGTGGCCTCAGTGCCGCCAGTAGAAGCGCCTAATCCAATCAAAACGTTATCCGGCTCATTCTGCCGGGCAATCTGCCGCATGGATAACGGCAATTTTTCCGCAGCAGCGGCGGCAGGTGCGATTCGCACTTTTGCGGCGGAAGCTGTCACCACTTTGCGGGTTAGCGCGTTGATAAACGCCTCCTGCTTGCCTGGCTCGGGCTTGCGGACAAAATCCACCGCCCCGGCGGCCAGCGCGTCAAAAACCTTCAGATTTAAAGAAGAACACAATACCACCGGAACCGGGTTTTCCGGCAAAAACTGCCGCAAAAACTCAATCCCCGTCATGCCGGGCATCTCCACGTCCATGGTCATCACATCGGGCTTCAATCTGGAGAACTTGTTTTTCGCATCCATGGCGTTGACCGCATAACCCACCACTTCAATTTGTGGATGGGCAGAAAGGCCATTGATAATCAAGCTTCGGGCCAACATGGAATCGTCCACTACCATTACACGAATTTTTCTGCCTGGGATCATAGAAAAATCTACCTCCTTTAAATCCTTGCGTCAAGTAAGAAGCTGGCCCCGCC
>CATJIY010000025.1 GCA_949740695.1 uncultured Eubacteriales bacterium | reverse complement strand
GCGTTTTGGCATTGAGGATGGCCGTAGCCGTACGCTAGAAGAGGTGGGCAAAGAATTCAATGTTACCAGGGAGCGTATCAGGCAGATTGAAGCCAAGGCACTCCGAAAATTGCGTCATCCAAGCCGCTCCAAAAAGCTGAAGGATTTTTTAAACTGAATATTTAGGTCAGCTTATAGAAACTGTTGAAAGGCGCCAGATCAGCTGGGAGCTTTCAGCGGTTTCTTTTTTTTAAAAATGTAGGCTGTCTCGGTTGTTGCCAGGGCAGCTTTTTGCTATAATACAAACAAAAGACGGGATCGTTTTGCTGCCAGAATGGCGATGGTCCCGCAGAATAAAGAAAAGGAGGTTGGGTTATGCCCGCTCAGGATTTACTTGTAAAGCTCTGGACCTTGCCAGAAAAAGAACCGGTGTTGTCTGGGTTAGCCCAGAAGGGAATTTCGATAAAACGAGTAATTGCCCCGGATAAGGGCCGAGTGATGGGATTTGTCCAAAAGCATTTTGGAGACGGCTGGATGCACGAATGCGAGGCAGCGTTGGCTTCGGTTCCTTCTACCTGCTATGTAGCAGTTCAAGAAAAACAGGTGATTGGCTTTGCTTGTTTTGAAGCCACCGGTAAAGATTATTTTGGTCCCATTGGAGTAGATCCGGCTTGTCGCGCACATGGGGTTGGTACTGGATTGTTGCTTTGCTGCTTACATTCCATGTGGGAGATGGGTTACGCTTATGCCATTATTGGCTGGGCGGGTGACGCCGCGCCCTTTTATGAAAAGACGGTGGGGGCCATATCCATTCCAGATAGCCATCCCGCTATCTATCAAAATTTGATTCGGAAGTGAGGCGTTGGATATGGAGTCTACCGTGCAGCATACTTTCATCCGGCGGTTCAAAGGGCTGAGAAAGATTTTGCTTGTGCTGATTGCCGGGTTGGTATGCTTGATTTGTGGGCTGGTGGCTTATCGGTGTTTTTGCACCGGGCAACTGGTAGGCGGAGGAATCTTTTGCCTGTTCGCCGTTTGCGGTTTGGGTTGCGGCAAAGTGCTTTGCCGGCAGGCAATTGGAGAAAAACGTGGTCTGCGGCGGCTGGCTGCTGTGGGGTTGACGGCGCTGGTCCTGATTGCGCTCGTGCCTTTGGGAGTTTATGCCTGGATTTATCAAGAAAATTTTGGACGACGGTTTGAAACCTATGGTCCTACTGCCCACAGCGTAGCGGATTTTGAAGGATTGGCGGCGGAAAGCTGTACGTTTCCTGCCAAGCAGGGGCAGCTTTTGGCTGGGTGCCTTTATCAGAAAGGCGACGGAGAGAAAAAAGGGGTGATCGTTCTGGCCCATGGTTTTGGCGGCGGAGGCCATCGCTCCTATCTTTCGGTGATTGACGCTTTGGCCTCGGGTGGCTATCTAGTCTTTGCTTATGACGCTACCGGTAATGACGACAGTCAGGGGAGCGCGGTGGGTGGTTTGCCTCAGGGCGTTATGGATCTGGATTATGCGCTACGGTACGTAAAGACAGAGCGTCGGCTGGCAGGATTGCCCATCGGTCTTTGGGGACATAGTTGGGGCGCTTATTCGGTGTGCGCTGTTCTGGAAGCCCATCCCGATGTAAAAGGGGTAGTGGCTTTTTCGGGCTTTAACCGGGCGTTGGATATGATTGAGTATCAAGGACGGGAGATTGTGGGCGGAGCGATCCGGCTGTTGATGCCTTATGCTGCTTTTTATGAGTGGCTTCGGTTTGGTGGGGAGGCTGACCGCTCGGCCATGGCTGGCTTTGCTGCTTCGGAAGCTAAGGTGATGATTCTTCACAGTCTGGATGACACTGTGGTGCCCATTCAGTACGGCTATGATCGGTATTTTTCCCAATATGGAACTGACAGCCGGTTTGTGTTTCGGCGGTTTGCCGATCTGGGGCATAACGGTATCACCCAGTCAGCGGAATCCCGGGCTTACGCGATTCAGGTGGATCAGGCGTTGATCGCTTATCTGGAAGGAATAGATGGGGCAGTCCGTTGGCAGGCGGAAAGCCAATGGCTGGAAGCCAACCTGGATAAACAGCGCTGGGATCAGCCGGATGAAGGGCTTTTTGCGGAAATTTTGTCTTTTTATGGCCAAGCACTGGGGCGTGAATTTTAAAAATGGTGTTTTTTGTTTCCATTCTCGAGAATTTATGATATAATGAATATGAAAAAGCTGGAACCCTTGTAATATCAAGGGGTTCCAGCTTTTTTTGTTACTATTGCGTTATTAGTTCAGTATTTAGCGTTCCTTTATACGAGTTTCAACTGAATTAATTCAATGGTAGTTTTTAGTTCTCCCAGCGTTTTGTGATTATAAACCCGGTTACCAGTATCTTTGGAAACATGGCCCATCATAAGATCAATACATTTCCGGTTGGCACCGGCACTGTCCAGCATAGATTCAAAGGTGTGACGACATTCATGCGGCGTTTTCTGGATGCCTAGAGATTCCATAACTTCTTTCCAAAATCTTCGGTAGGCACTTTCTGAACACCGTTCTCCATTGTAGCTGATCAGGTATTCCCCCGGTTCTTTCATGCGGTGTTCAATCAGGGGGCGAATGGCTGAATGGATCGGGACTACTC
>CATJIY010000024.1 GCA_949740695.1 uncultured Eubacteriales bacterium | reverse complement strand
TTTTCGTCCCCGCCGAACTGCCCAGCTTTTCGCTTTCACAGATTGGAGAGCTGGCCGGGCTGGACTACCGTCAAACTGCCGGAGCAATTCTGCCCGCCTTTCTCCCCGGCTTTTCCAAAGAAGAACTAAACGGCTTTATTCAGCAGGCCTATAATAGTCAGTTTGACGATCCCCGAATCGCTCCGCTAGTTTCCGTCCGGCCGGGCGTCTGGAGCCTGGAGCTTTGGCATGGCCCCACCTGTGCTTTTAAAGACTTTGCCTTACAGATGCTTCCCCGGCTATTACCTGCTTCAGCGAAAAAATGTGGACAAGACAAGACGGTGGCCATCCTCACCGCCACCTCTGGCGATACTGGAAAAGCGGCGCTGGAGGGCTTTGCCGGTGTTCCAGGGGTGAAGATCTGCGTCTTTTATCCCCATGGAGGCACATCGGAAATTCAACGGCTCCAAATGGTCACCCAAAGCGGAGACAATGTAAAAGTTTTCGCTGTTCGTGGCAACTTTGACGACACCCAAAGCGGCGTCAAGACGATCTTTACTGACCCAGAACTCAACCGTACGCTGGAGCAACAGGGAGTGTTGCTTTCCAGCGCCAATTCCATCAACTGGGGACGGCTGGCCCCTCAAATCGCTTATTATTTCTGGTCTTATGCCCAATTGCTGGCGCAAAAGGCCATTTCCTTAGGAGATCCGGTAAACTTCGCTGTGCCCACCGGCAACTTTGGCAATATCCTGGCGGGTTATCTGGCCAAAAAATGCGGCTTGCCTGTAAACAAGCTGATCTGCGCTTCCAACGAAAACAATGTTCTGACACAATTTTTACGCACAGGTGTTTATGACCGCAACCGGGACTTTCATCTGACCGCCTCCCCCAGTATGGATATTTTGATCTCCTCCAATTTGGAACGGCTACTTTTTTTACTGTGCGATGGGGACGCCTGCCAAGTACAAACCTGGATGGACCAGCTGAAACAAACCGGTAAATACGACACGGGGGCCGACATGGTGAAAAAACTGGAGCAAGAAGGCTTTCTGGGTTTTTGGTGCGATGATACTCGTACCGGATACGCGATCCACGACACTTGGTTTGGGCGGGGTTACCTCTGCGACACCCACACTGCGGTGGCAATGGACGCTTTGCAGCAATATCTGGCCCTTACTGGGGATAAAACGCCCTCGGTAGTTGTATCCACCGCCTCGCCCTTTAAATTTGCTCCCGCTATCCTCCCCTCCATGGAGGTGGATTTCCAGGGGGATGATTTTCAAAAATTAGAGGCCATGGAGATTGTCAGCGGACGGACCGCGCCCGCGCCTCTCAAGGAATTAAAATCCAAACCAGCCCGCTTTTTAGACGTTATCGAAAAGAACGCTATGAAGCAGGAGGTACGAAACTGGCTGCTGAACGCTTCCAAGTGACAGGAGGAAACGCCCTATGAAATCTGTGGTATTTTTGTGTGACGGCATGGCCGACTATCCTGTGGAAGCCCTGGGGGGACGCACTCCATTAGAAGCCGCCAGCCACCCCCACATGGACGAAATTGCCCAAAACGGCCTGTTTGGCTTGGCCCGAACGGTTCCCGAAACCATGAAGCCAGGCAGCGATAACGCCAATCTGTCGGTTTTTGGTTATGATCCCCTGGTTTATTACACCGGCCGCTCTCCTTTAGAGGCGGTAAATATGGGCATCGACCTTTCTCCAGCTGATGTGGCCTATCGGTGCAACACTGTCACCCTATCGGGAGACGGCCTGCTGGAAGATTGCATCATGACGGATTACAGCGCAGGGGAGATTTCCAGCGAGGAATCCCGTCAGCTGATTCTGTCCATGGATCAGTTGTTCCGCAGCCAACGGGTGGAGCTGTATCCCGGAATTAGCTACCGGCATTGTCTTGTGCTGCGAAACGCAACTACCGGCGCGACGACCACCCCGCCCCATGACATCTCTGGCAAGCCGGTGAAAGACTGCTTACCGCAAGGAACCAACGGGGAATTGCTTTTGGATATGATGAAGCGTTCCTTCGCGGTGCTAAAGGACCACCCAGTGAACCAGGCGCGCATTGCCCAAGGGAAAAATCCGGCCAACTGCCTTTGGTTCTGGGGAGAGGGGCGCAAGCCGGCCCTCTCTTCTTTCCGGGAAAAATTTGGCGTGGAAAAAGGCGGCGTCATCTCAGCGGTGGACCTGATCCAAGGTATCGGTCGTTGCGCCGGATTGGAAGTGCTTCCAGTAGATGGGAAGATCACCGGCACCTACGAGACCGATTTTTCCGCTAAGGCGCGGGCCGCCATTCGAGCGTTGGAAAACGGTTGCTCTTTCGTCTATCTCCATATGGAAGGACCGGATGAGTGTGGCCATCACGGCCAGATCCCGGAAAAGGTAGGCTGCATTCAGGACATTGACCAAAAAGTGATTGGACCTGTGTTGGATTATCTAAAGAAATGCGGAGAGGATTATTCGGTGCTGATTATGCCCGACCACCCCACTCCTTTGCGTCTGCGTACCCATGTCAGCGACCCAGTGCCTTTCGCTCTCTTTTCCACCCGGCGAAAGGGCGATCAGGGCGCAGCCAGTTTTACCGAACAGGCGGCAAAAGACACCGGCCTGTTGATCCCCCAAGCCTGCCAACTGATGCCCATGCTGTTGGGTTGATCTAAGGAGGCGTTCATGGCGTTAATAGAATGTGGCCGGATCCTCAACACCCATGGTGTCCGCGGAGAAGTCAAAGCGGAAAATTACTGCGACCCCGGTTTTTTTCAAAAAGGAATGACCCTGCGCATTGGGGGCGCACCCTTCTTGGTAGAGGCGGTACGGGAACACAAAGGTTTTTTTCTGCTGACCTTAAAAGGGGTGGAAACAGTGGAACAGGCGCTTCCCTTAAAAGGCAAGCCCATCACCCTACCTCGGGAGGAAATGGGCCTGAAGCCAGGGGAATATCTTTACCAGGATTTATACGGCTTTTTGGTATACGACCTGCGGCTGGAAAAAATCATCGGAACTCTAAAAGACGTTTTGGAACGGCCGGCCTCTATGATCTACGTGGTGGAAACCCCTGCCGGACAGGCGCTCATTCCCGCCGTCGCTCCTTTTTCGCAAGGAGTGGATCTGGAAAAGCAACGGATTACCCTGCGGACCATTCCGGGGATGCTGCCCAATGAGAATTGATATTCTGACGCTCTTCCCGGAGATGGTAGACGGCGCCCTTCGAGAGAGCATTATTGGTCGAGGCCGAGAGGCTGGTCTCCTGGATATCCGATGCTACCATATCCGAGATTATGCCGTCGATAAACGCCGCCGCACCGATGATTACCCCTATGGCGGCGGACAGGGTATGGTGATGCAGTGTGAGCCTTTGGCCCGCTGTCTGGAGGATGTGAAAGGCGGACAGCCGGTGCATACTGTCTTAATGAGTCCTGCCGGAAGCCGGTTTGACCAGGCAAAAGCCAGAGAATTGCTGCGCCGGGGCCGCGTAATTTTGGTCTGCGGCCACTACGAGGGGGTGGATCAGCGGTTTATCGACCAATGTGTGGATGAGGAGCTTTCCATCGGAGATTTTGTCCTCACCGGCGGAGAGTTGGCCGCCATGGTCATCGCTGACGCAGTATGCCGGATGGTTCCTGGCGTTTTGGCGGAACAAGCCAGCTTTGAGGATGAAAGCCACTGGGCCGGCCTGCTGGAGCATCCCCAATACACCAGGCCGGAAGTCTGGCGGGGGATGCCGGTACCGGAAGCCTTACTTTCCGGCAACCATGAAAATATTCGCCGGTGGCGGCGGCTGCAAGCCCTTTACCGCACGCGGGAACGGCGGCCCGACCTCTTTTCTCAAATGACCCTCACCAAAAAGGAAAGCTATTGGTTGACCCTGTTGGACCAGGCGCTGGCCGATCAAGCGTTGCGATCCTGCCGGATATTTCCTGTCAAAGAGCCGCTGGAACTATAACTTTTCCCGCTCTAACAAATCCAAACGACATAGCAGACGATGATATTCCCCAACAAAACCTTAAAAAATCGAGGTGGAGCCAACAGACCCCGCCTCGATTTTTTCTATACTTCTTTTCTCAAACTATGAAATCTACTATGACATTTTCGGTTTATTCCCATAAATCTGCTAATCAAAAATATCCATACCCGGCACAGGAACAATCCCCACCATCTCGGCACAAAGCTGCTGAATAGCATCTGTATCAGCGTTTATAATCGCTTGATAGATCCGCTCATGGGTTTCGTTGACCAGCTCCTGCGGCAACCCCGCCTCTGCCCGGTTATGCACCCGACGGCTCAACAAGACTTTGATATGCTCCCGAATCAAGGTCTGCACCATCTGGTAGATATCTCGATATAAATGATTATGACTCATCTTAATGATCTGGAAGTGGAACTGAAAATCAGCGTCCACCACTTGTTCCAACAGCTCCTCGCTCTGAATATCCTTGTGATATTCCCGCGCCATATCATTGTAAAACTGTAAGGCCGCGCCCAGTCTTTCCCGATCCTCCGGCGTTCCCCTTTCTACCGCCAAGCGGATACATTCGCTTTCCAAAAGGAATCGAAGCTGCCGCACTTCCTCATGCCGGTCTTCCCCCTCATAAAAAACCGCCACCTCAGAAAAGATGGGCTTTAAAGAAAAACTCCGCACATAAGATCCTTCTCCCACTCGAGTCTCAATAATGCCCAATGTGCTGAGCTTTTGGAGCGCCATGCGGACGCTAAGCCGGTTTACCCCAAAAATCTTTGCAAATTCTCCCTCAGAAGGAATCTTTTCCCCCGCTTTCCAAACGCCGTCTACAATATCTTGCTTAATAGACTCACACACTTGATCCACAATGGAACTGCGTTGAATAGTCTTTTTTTTTGCAATATGCGCCATGGCTTTTTGCTTCCTTTTTTGTTTTTTAAAGTAATTTTGTTCCCGTGCCTTAGCCATCCATCAAGAGGCTGGCAAAGAACCTGTTATTGTTTTATTATAGTACGGCAATCCTATTTTTTCAATCTTTTGGGGGTGAAAATCTCTGTTTTCACAAAAATACAGGCTTTTCCCATCACGATTTTTTGAAAAGATCTTACAGACACCGGCAGCTCCCTCCGCTTTTCATGGAAGGGAGCTGCCTGCTTTTTGGGGAGCATATCCGAAAGGAACTGGCTACATAACTTCCAACAACGGTTTACTCAATAACTACCTTTTTCTTTGCGTTACCCATGGCTTCCTCGCTCATTTCCTGACCGATGCCAGGCAGCTCAGGTACTTCGTAATAGCCATTCTCCGGCTTATAATAGTATTTGCCTGCCGCCTTAAACTTGTTTAACAAGTTGGCGTTGTGCTCCTCATGAATAGTGAAGTTTGGGATTGCGGCCTCTACGTGGAGCGCGGCAGCTGTGGCGATAGGTCCGCCGCAAACATGGATCTGCACACCCATATCATACACCTGAGCCATATCGCAAATCTTCTTGGTCTCGGTGATGCCCCCAGTGTTGCACAGGTCGGGCTGAATCACTGACAGGGTCCGATCCTCAAAGAACTGACGGAAGCCCCAGCGGGTGTAGCTGCGTTCGCCAGTGGCCAGAGGCAGATTACACTTTTCTTTAATATGGCGGAAATTGCTGGCATTCTCCGGACTGGTGGGTTCTTCATAATACATAATGCGGTAAGGTTCCAGCGCTTTGCCAAGATCAGCGGCAGTATTGGCGTCTAATAGAGAATGAATCTCTACAATAATATCCAGATCGGGTCCGCCAGCTTCCCGACAAGCGGCAATCCGCTCCACCGAGCGCTGGAGATCATGCTGCCGGTAGCAGCCTCGAATATGGGTGCCCTGGGTACGCCAAGTTTCCGCAAAGGAAAAGTTGGGATCAGTGGGAGCAAAAACCGGGTCCACTTTGATCGCGTCATAACCATCTCGGATGGCGTTCTTAGTCACTTCGTAATAATCCTTGGGATCATACAACAGGCCAAGGTTCTGCCCCTGATTCTGGTTAATTAGGTCGGTCCAGCCAAATTGCAGCTGAGAAGCGTAAGCCCGCAGCTTTTGATTGGTCTTACCGCCGATAAGCTTATAAACCGGAACCTTCAGAGCTTTGCCCTTAATATCCCAGCAAGCGGTGTCGATGGCCGCCATGGCGGAAGTGATAACCACGCCGCCGCCCATGCCCCAGAAGGTGTGGCGGTGCAGATGTTCCCAAATCTCTTCCGTATTAAAAGGATCCATACCGATAACCAGTTTGGCGAAATCCTGGCACTGGCCAAAGGCCGCTTCCCAGCAGTTCCCATAGGCGAGGCCGGCCTCGCCAAACCCGCTGATACCTTCATCCGTATTGACTTTTACAGTGATAAAATCGCCCAGATAGCACTCTACGCTTGTGATTTTCATAAAACAGTATTCCTTTCTTTTTTCGAATTTTAAGAGCTTATTTGACAACCACTTTCTTAGCGGTAGCCATAGCCTCCTCGCTCATCTCCTGGCCAATACCCGGCATCTCGGGAACCTCATAAAAACCGTTCACCGGTGCGTGATAATACTTTCCAGATTTTTTAAAGATCGTGGTCAAATTCGCGTTATGTTCCTCATGAATCACAAAATTGGGAATGGCCGCCTCCACCTGGAGAGCCGCGGCAGTGGCAATGGGTCCGCCGCAAACATGAATCTGAACCCCCACATCATAAACCTGGGCCATATCGCAAATTTTCTTGGTCTCAGTGATACCACCGGTGTTGGCCAGATCGGGCTGAATCACATTCAGCGTTCGCTCCTCCAGAAATTGCCGGAACCCCCAACGGGTGTAGCTGCGCTCTCCAGTCGCCAAAGGTAAGTCGCATTTTTCCTTAATATGCTTAAAAACGCCGGCGTTGCAGGGCATGGTCGGCTCTTCATAATACATCACCCGGTATGGCTCCAGCGCTTTGCCCAAGTCAGCGGCAGTATTGGCGTCCAGCAAGGAATGAATTTCCACGATGATATCTAAGTCGGGTCCCCCGGCTTCCCGACAGGCGGCAATCCGCTCTACCGAGCGCTGAAGGTCATGCTGCCGATAGCAGCCTCGAATCTGAGTGCCCTGGGTGGCAAACACATTTGGTAAGGGAATCGACGAATCGGTAGGCGCAAAGACCGGGTCCACCTTAATGGCGTCATAGCCTTCGGCCATGGCCTCTTTGGTCACGTCGTAATAGTCTTTGGGATCATATAACAATCCCAAACCGTCATTGGCCTCAATCAGCTTACGCCAACCAAATTGCAGCTGAGAGGCATAAGCTCGCAACTTTTGATTGGTCTTACCTCCCAACAACTTGTAGACCGGAACATTCAGAGCCTTGCCTTTAATGTCCCAGCAAGCGGT
>CATJIY010000023.1 GCA_949740695.1 uncultured Eubacteriales bacterium | reverse complement strand
TTTTGCGCGGTAAATCCCTCAAACCCATCTATAAAAACTGCCGCGCCGGACAGCAGTCCGCTTTGTTCCAGCCGGTTCTCAGCCAGCGCAATCCGCGCCGAAGGGTCCAGTTTGCCCCTTTGACAAAGCGCATGATACTGAGCATAGATTAACCCTAAATCCCGCAATTTAGGTGAAAGATCAGGTACTTCTAGCAACTGCTGAGGAGAAACGCCGCAGACTTGCAGCTCAGATACCGCTTCCACCAGCTTTTCCGTAAGCTGGGGCCGCCCAGCCCGGCGGTAATAACTAAGAGCGGACTGTACTTTACTCAGTGCCAAACACATAGTTAACACCTGACCGCCCGGGTCCAAAGTCTGCAGACGGCATCCTGTTGCAGTCAAAATATCTTCAGTGAGCTTGCTAAAAGTAGTGACCTGGGCCAACGTCCCCCCCTGATTGCCGCACACCTCCAGCAAACGGCGTTCAGCCTGATGAGAGCCGCTTTCAGGCACCAACAGCAAAGAACGCCCTCCCTGCCGGCACCGCTCACGAATACGTTCCAGCAACCAGGCGGACTTTCCGCAACCCGGCCCGCCGGTTAAAATGGTTAGCATCTTGTCTTTTCCTCCCCACTGCCGCCAAAATAATCTCAGCTTTTAAAATCTCTCAAAATCAATATGATAAATTTCAATCAGGTAGCCAGTGTCTTCCTCTAGGGCTTCTTCTACCCACCGGCCGCCATTGTTTTGAATCACCTTGACAGAACCCAGATTGCCTTTTTCGCAAGACACCACCACTGGATTATGACCATACCCTTTCAATACCGGCAACGCCAATGCCAGCATACGGGTGCCGTAGCCTTTACCTCGCGCTGAGGGACGAATACCAAAACCGGTGTGTCCATCAATCCCCGCGCACCGATAGCGGATGCTAATAGCGCCCAACAAAGCTTCTTCTTCCCACAAAAAATATAGATCCTGATTCATCGCACGGTCCCGGTCGATCCAATCCAGCCAGGGGGCATATTGTTTGGCCAACGCTGGCTTTAGATATTCCCGCAAAACACCTGGGTTTATTCTGCCGCCATAAGCCGACCATTCGGCCATCATTTCTTCAAAGGCCCGCTTATCCTTCGCCGCTGGCCGCGCCAAACGCAATTTTCCCATTAGCTCCCTCCCAATTTCTCAAACTTTCTTTGGACTTTTCCTTTTGTCAAAATATCGTTTTTACATTATAGCACGTTTTTTCTTGGAAATCAGCCTTGTTTCTCAATTTTTTCCTGCCAGCCATTGCGAAAATCCTAAAAATGTCGTATAATAAAGCTTAAACAACCAAACTACCCCATTTCGGGGCGAATTACCAGGCTTCGGCCAATTGGCCGAAAGCATCAGAGAAAAGAGTGTCACTATGGAAATCACAACCTTGGAAGCCTTGGGCCTATCGCCTGAAATGATTCGCGCCATTCAGGATACCGGTTATCAGCAGTTCACCCCCATTCAGGAAAAGGTCCTCCCCATCCTGCTCAGCGGACGAGACGCGATCGGCCAATCCAGTACCGGTACCGGAAAAACCGCTGCCTTCGGCATCCCTGCCATTGAACGGGTGGAAAATCCCGATGATTCCACCGACCCCCAAGTGCTGGTGCTCTGTCCCACCCGGGAGTTGGCCATGCAAGTCAGCGAGGAGTTGCGCAAATTTTCCAAATATAAAGAAGGGCTACGGGTGGTGGCCGTCTATGGTGGTCAGTCTATCGACACCCAGATTCGAGCATTAAAAAAAGCGGCTGTCGTAGTAGGCACTCCCGGCCGGGTAATTGACCATCTCCGCCGCCGGACATTAAAACTAAAAAACATCCGGCTGGCGATCTTGGATGAGGCTGACGAAATGCTGGACATGGGCTTTATCGATGATATCCGGCAGATTTTATTCAACACGCCAGAAACGCGCCAAACTGCATTGTTTTCCGCTACCATGCCCCCTCCTATTCTGCGGCTGACGCAGCGATTTTTGAAAAATCCGGAAACCGTCAAAGGAGACGCGGGAGACACTGCTTTTCAACTAATCGATCAATATTATGTAGAGGTACCCAAATCTAAAAAAGCCCAGGGCGTCCGCCTTCTTTTTGAGCAACAGGGGGCCAAACGAGGTCTGATTTTTTGTAATACCAAGCGTATGGTGGAAGTTTTGGTCAAGCAGCTGGCCGATATGGGTTTGGCGGCAGAAGGCCTTCACGGCGACATGGCCCAAGGAGCTCGCACTCGGGTGATGGGACAGTTTAAAGAAGGTAGCGTTAATTTACTGGTAGCCACCGATGTGGCCGCCAGAGGAATTGACGCTTCTGGCCTGGATATCATCATCAATTACGACATTCCTCAAGATATGGAATATTACGTTCACCGTATCGGGCGCACTGGTCGAGCAGGCAACACCGGCGCGGCTTTTACCTTGATTGCCGGCAGCGGAGAGTTTTTTTCCCTATGCGATATTCAGGACGTCACTGGTACTCAGTTAAAACCCTACTACCTCACCGGTCTGGAAGAAACGCCTGAGGATAAGCTTTATGCCCGCAATACCAACCGGCGGGAGGGGGGCGCCCGCCGTTCTTCGCTCCCCCGCCAAGCTGGAAAAAACGGCGGCCGTAAGCCAGAAAATGGCGGCAACGCTGTCCTCTCCTTTGACGTGGGTACCAATCACGATATCACTGAAAAGCAGATCATCAACGCTATCTTAAAATACGCCCGAATAAAAAAGGAGGAAATCGGCTCCATCACCATTCGAGAAAATGACAGTCTGGTAGAACTGGCCCCTGACGTGGCCCGCCATGTAGTGCGCACCATGCAAAACGGAACCGTAAGCGACTTTTTAGTAGTCGTTAAAGCCGTGTCCGTTCCCAAAGATCTCAACAGCCGGGGCGAAAGCCGCGCTGACCAAAACCGGCGTGGCCGAGGCCGCCGCCGCAGGTAAACCATCTTCGGCTCAATCCAGCTGTTTTTATTAAAACAGTTTTAGAAAAGAGAATTGGCAACATGATACGGCAAATAGAAGATCCGAAGCAAAAACAGGAAACCGCGCGAAAGGTGCTGGAAGCTCTTCCAGAATGGTTTGGTATTCCCGAAGCTAGAGAGACCTATATTTCCAAAAGCGCTTCTCAAATCACTTTCGGAGCTTTTGCAGAAGGAAATCCCATCGGATTTCTTTGCCTTGCGGAAACCGGGAACGCTACAGTGGAACTTTCTGTTATGGGCGTCTTAAGGGAATATCACCGAACTGGAATTGGAACCAAATTATTTCATCAGGCGAAAGCCTTTGCAGCCTCCAAAGGCTATTCTTTTCTACAGGTAAAAACCGTGCAGATGGGGTATTATCCCGAATATGACGCAACCAATCGCTTTTATCTCAGTCTGGGATTCCAGGAGTTTGAAATACTTCCAGCTTTATGGGATGAATGGAATCCTTGCCAGATTTACGTGATGTATCTTCAGCAACGCTTGTGACGCCTCCAATAAAAATCACCGCCATTGGAAGAAAACTTCCTTGGCGGTTTTTTATTTGAAAAAGGTCATATTCCATATTGTTGCAATTTTTCCCGCAAAAAATCATTGGCGGCTGCCGGCGCATTTCCCGCTTCCATGTCCCGACGAATCGCCAGCATCAGCCACTCGGTATTGTCCAGCACCTCGGCACAGTCCCGAAGCTGGTCTACCACTGCCTGACTTCGCTCTTCCTGCCGCTTATACTTCAGCTGATGTTCCAACCCCGCCCAATAATGTTGGGCAATCGTGCGGATCTGCACCTCGGCAGGCAGATAGTAGGTCTGTTTTGAAAAAAACACCGGCACTTTGACTACCAGGTGCAGGCTGCGATAGCCGTTGGACTTGGGGGAAGCAATATAATCCTTTTTTCGAATCAAGGTAATATCCTCTTGCCGAAGCAGATTTTCCGCCAACACATAAACATCGTCCAAATAGCCGCATACCACCCGAATACCCGCCACATCGTAAAGATTTTCTCGGATGGCTTCCACCGTAAAGGGTAAGCCCTGCTTTTCCAGCTTATGCACGATGCTGGCGGTGCTTTTTAAACGGGTATTGATAAAATGGATGGGATTTCGCCGGTAGCGCACGTTATATTCGGTATTCAACACGTCAAATTTAGTGCGCAGGCGCATGATGGCACAGTTACAGGTCATTAGTAGTTCCTGATAATTTTTTGTATCGTCCAGCAAACCCCTGGCCCCTTCCAGCTGGCTAGGGGTCAGCCTCTGGGCCAAATGTGCCAGCTCCAATTGCCGGTCCTCTTCATAGGTATCCGTCATGTTGCCGTCGTTGGACTTTTGATGAAAGCTGTAAAAATCCATAGCCTCCCTTTGCATAATCTGAATCATACTCCTCTCCGCAGTAAATCAAAGACTCGCCCGCCAACGTCTCTCCCCGCCTGTCTGATTTTTAAGAGTTGGATGACCAACGAACGCCTGCTGTTAAAGGTACTCTCCTTCCCCTTCTGCCGCCAGCGAACGAATCCACTTGCCGCTCTTCATCCGCCACAAACATAAGGGCATCTTGAGCAAATCCTCAGCGATAAAAGTACCGCAAACCATCCATAAAAAAGGTACCCGGAATACATAAGCCAATACCCAGGTCACCGGAACGCTCCAGCAAAGAGTGACCCCCACATCCAATAAGGCGGCCGTCTTCGTATCTCCGCCTGCCCGTAGAATCCCCACGACCAACACATAATCCAGTTGGCGCAGCGGGCACCAACAACAGTAAAAGGCCAAAATACTGGCGGTAATCTCAGCGGTATAGGCAGTTTCCACTCCCATCATACGAATAATCGGCCAGCGCAGGAAAAACAATCCGCTCCCTAACACTGCGCCCATCACCACAAATACACCAAGCATTTTTCGAGCGATGGCTCGGGCATCCTCCCGCAAACCCTGTCCGATAGCTTTTCCAATCATAATGCCACAGGCGTTACACGCTCCCACAAAAAAGACAAACACTAGATTCTCAATAGAGCTGTAAAGCGTATAGGCGGCATAATTTTCGCTGCCCTGACGGGCGTAGATCATGGCGTATAAATTAAAGCCCACACCCCATAACGTTTCGTTACAAATCACCGGCAAAGCAATCCGAAAATATTTTTGCACAAAAG
>CATJIY010000022.1 GCA_949740695.1 uncultured Eubacteriales bacterium | reverse complement strand
GGAAAAGCAGGAGAAAGAACGCCGCTCTCTGGGCGGCGTTCTGCTCACTTCTGCCCGCAGTGCGGGCAGTTTCAGGACATAGGACAGGTCGTTCCTTGCACCCCTGAAAGGGGATGTGGAACGCTCTCTTTTGGGAAAACGCCGCTGTCACAGGCTTTTGACAGCGGTTCCTGCGCATTTTGAGGAGGAAATATGGTCAAAGGAAAGGTAAAGTCCACGATATGGTTTACCCCGTCTGTCAAGGAACAGATCGAGGCAGGCTATCGCGCAGACAACTGCGGCAGCCAAAGCGACTTCGTCGAAAAGGCGGTGGAGTTCTATCTCGGCTACCTCCATACACAGAGGGCTGAAGAATATCTCCCGTATATGCTCAGCGAAACATTGGATGCCAAGCTGGGTGTGTTGGGCGACCGGATTGGGCGGCTGCTGTTTAAGCTGACGGTGGAGGAATCCATGATGATGCACATCATCGCCTCTGACACCGATGTGGATGCGCCCACTCTGGACAGACTCCGCGGGCGCTGCGTCCAGGACACCAAGCGCACCAACGGTGAGATCTCCTTCAAGGAGATCCTCAAGTTCCAGAAAGGGCTGTAAGCCGTGGCGAAGCTCATACAAAAGAGCGGCTACATCAAAATCGGCGGCACTGCTGCGGGCTATATGAAGTATATCGCCACCCGTGAGAATGTGGAGAAGCTCCAGGGCAACGGTCCTGCCACAAAGAATCAGCGGCGGCTCATCACGGAGCAGCTCCGTGACTTCCCGGACGCAAAGGAGCTGTTTGAGTACGAGGACTATCTGGCAGCACCCACCCTCGGCAACGCCTCTGCGTTCATCACTATGGCACTGGACTCCAACGCTCACGCCATGCAGGACACGGATGGCTATATGAAGTACATCGCTACCCGCCCTCGTGTGGAGCGGCAGGGCGAACACGGTCTGTTCAGCGACAGCGACTCGGTGTCCCTGCCTGCGGCGATAGCGGATCTGAATGGTCACGACGGTCGGGTCTGGACATTCATCTATTCCCTGCGCCGGAAGGACGCCGCCCGGCTCGGCTATGACAGCGCCGCCCAGTGGCGGAAGCTCATCCTGTCCCAGAAGCAGAAGCTGGCGAAAACCATGCAGATCCCGACAGGCAGCTTCCGATGGTACGCTGCTTTCCACGATGAAGGTCACCACCCGCATATCCACATGATGGTCTGGAGCGACGCTCCCAAGCAGGAGGGCTACCTGAACCCAAGTGGGATCACCGCCATGCGCTCTGCGCTCACCAATGAGATTTTCAAGGACGAGCTCTATGAACTCTACAAGGAAAAGGATATCTCCTACAAGGAGGTCACGGAAAAAGCGCAGCAGGCGATGCGGGAGCTGATCACTCAGATGGAGAACGCTGTCTGTGACAGCCCTGCCATTGCTCAGATGATGGCGGAGCTGTCACAGGAACTGGAATCAGTTACGGGCAAAAAGGTGTACGGCTATCTGAAGAAGCCGCTCAAGGAGAAGGTGGATGCTATCGTGGATGAGCTTGCGAAGCTCCAACCGGTGGCGGACTGCTACTCTGTGTGGAACGAACTTCGGGATAAACTGGAGAGCTACTACAAGGCCAAGCCCCGTGAACATCTGCCCCTCTCTCAGCAGAAGGAGTTCAAATCGATCAAGAACATGGTTATCCGGGAAGCGGAGAACATCCGCCTCGGCATTCACACCTTCGAGGATGAAGCAATGCAGGACACTCCGGAGGAGGATGACTCCGATGGCAGCGCTGCCGGTTCCAGACGGGTATATGAACAAGCTGCCGAG
>CATJIY010000021.1 GCA_949740695.1 uncultured Eubacteriales bacterium | reverse complement strand
TGGATGCCGCAGGCCTTTCCCAGAGCGGCCATGGTTTCCACCTCGGTCACCGGGACGCCCGCATCCTCACAAAGCTTGGCGATCTCCTGCCGGATACGGGGTTCCGCATCCCGCGCCAGGTAAACCTCCTGGGCTTTCCCTTCCTGAATCGCCCGCTGCGATTGCTTTTTTCCGACGGTTTTTCTTCTGTTTTTCGCGTCCAAAAGCATTGCCGTCCTCCTAAAAACTCTCACAACTTGTTTATTATACTCGATTTTTCAAAATTAGTCAAGGATTTCCGTAATTTCTTCGTACTCGGGATGATTATAAGCCGCCATGCCCGATCCGGCGGGAATCAGCTTTCCAATAATGACATTTTCCTTCAAACCCAATAAGGGGTCAATCTTGCCTTTGATGGCTGCCTCGGTAAGCACGCGAGTGGTTTCCTGGAAAGAAGCAGCGGACAAGAAGGAATCGGTAGCCAGCGATGCTTTCGTAATTCCCAGCAATACCGGCGAACACTCAGCTGGCTCAAACACCTCGCCTTTTTCCGCAGCCTCTTTTTCAGCGGCCAGATTGGCGTCCTCATACTCCAGCACGTCTACCATGGAGCCGGGAAGCAACTCTGTGCTGCCCGCCTTTTCCACTTTGGTCTTACGCATCATCTGACGAACAATGACCTCAATGTGCCGGTCGTTGATATCCACGCCTTGCTGGCGGTAAACTCGCTGAACCTCCTGAATCAGATAGGCTCGCACCGATTCCACATCCCGCGTGCGCAAAACATCGTGAGGATTCCAGGGGCCGTCCATCAAAGCAGTGCCTTGAGCAATCAAATCGCCTTCTTTGACCCGAAGCGGAATGTTGGCGGCCACCGGATAAGTTTTGCTCTCTCCATTCTCCGGATTGGTGATGATTACATTATTGATGCCCCGTTTTCCCTCTTCTATGTGTACCAGCCCGCCGATATCGGTAAGAATGGCGGCTTTCTTCGGTTTGCGGGCCTCAAAGAGCTCTTCTACCCGAGGCAGACCCTGGGTAATGTCGCCGCCGGCCACGCCGCCAGTGTGGAAAGTACGCATCGTCAGCTGGGTACCCGGCTCACCAATGGACTGGGCGGCGATAATCCCCACCGCCTCACCAATACCAATGGGATTGTTAAAGGCAAGGTTGGATCCATAACAATGGGCGCACACGCCATAATGCGCCTTACAGTGAAGTACCGAACGCAGTGTCACCCGCTCAATTCCGGCGGCAATGACCTTTTTGGCGTCTGTGCTGTCCATCAGTTTCTCCTTGGAAACCACCACTTCTCCAGTAACCGGATGAAGAATATCCTGCACTGGGTAGCGGCCTACCAGCCGGTCAGCAAAAGGCTCAATCACCTGGTTGCCGTCCTTAATTTCATAAACTTCGATACCTTCGGTAGAGCCGCAGTCAATCTCACGGATGATGACCTCCTGGGAAACATCTACCAAACGGCGAGTCAGATAACCCGAGTCGGCGGTACGCAGAGCGGTATCCGCCAAGCCCTTTCGCGCACCCCGGGAAGAAATGAAATATTCCAAAACAGTCAGGCCTTCCCGGAAATTGGCCTTAATCGGAATATCAATCGTGCGTCCAGAGGTATCCGCCATCAAGCCGCGCATACCGGCCAGCTGACGGATCTGGTTGATTGAGCCTCGAGCGCCCGAATCAGACATCATCATAATAGGATTGAATGGATCCAAATGGTCCATCAGGGCGCTGGTAACCTCTTTGGTTGTCTTTTCCCACTCCTCAATAACCAAGCGGTGCCGCTCATCATCGGTAATCATACCCATTTTAAACAAGTCGGAAATGTCGCCCACTCGCTCCTCGGTCTCAGAAACCAACTGATATTTCTCCTGAGGAATCGACATATCCGCAGCCGAAACAGTAATTGCGCCAATGGTAGAATATTTATAACCCATGGCCTTGATGCTGTCCAGAAGCTTCGCCGTTTCCGCAAAGCCATGCTTTTCAATACTAGCCTGGATGATCTTTTGCAGCTGCTTTTTTCCACATTTGAAGGTAATTTCCAGATCAAACGCTCGTTCCGGGTCAGACCGGTCCACAAATCCCAAATCCTGAGGAATACCCCGGTTAAAGATCAACCGTCCGGCGGTGGCGTCAATGACCTTACTCTGGACAATTCCATCCATTGTCTTGAACACCCGTACCCGAATCAAGGAGTGCATACCAATAACCCCGTCGTTATAAGCCAGCATGGCCTCATCCTCGCTGGAAAAGACCTTCGCGCCACTCTGGGGGTCGATGCGGCCAGTCTCCGGATCAATTTTTCCCGATCCAGGCTCGGTATCCCGCTCCATTGTCAAATAATAAGAACCTAAAACCATATCCTGAGACGGCACAGTCACCGGCGCGCCGTCTTGCGGCTTAAGCAGGTTGTTGGCTGAAAGCATCAGCAGCCGAGCCTCAGCCTGCGCCTCGGCGGACAGCGGCACATGAACAGCCATCTGGTCGCCGTCAAAGTCCGCGTTAAAGGCAGTACACACCAGGGGATGCAATTTGATGGCCCGCCCTTCTACCAGAATTGGCTCAAATGCTTGGATGCCCAAACGGTGCAGGGTAGGCGCCCGGTTAAGCATGACGGGATGTTCCTTAATGATATCATCCAGCGCGTCCCAAACCTCGGTGCGGGAGCGCTCCACCATTTTCTTGGCCGACTTGATGTTATTGGCCAGCCCATCCTCCACCAATTTTTTCATAACAAAGGGCTTGAATAGTTCCAACGCCATCTCTTTGGGTAAACCGCACTGATAAATTTTCAGTTCGGGACCCACCACAATCACGCTTCGGCCAGAATAGTCCACCCGCTTGCCCAGCAGATTTTGACGGAACCGGCCCTGCTTGCCTTTTAGCATATCGGAAAGAGATTTCAGCGCCCGGTTGTTGGGGCCAGTGACTGGCCGGCCCCGCCGTCCGTTATCAATCAGCGCGTCCACCGCCTCTTGCAGCATCCGCTTCTCATTGCGGACAATGATATCCGGCGCGCCCAACTCCAGCAAACGCTTGAGCCGGTTGTTCCGGTTGATAACCCGACGGTACAGATCGTTCAGGTCAGAAGTGGCAAACCGGCCGCCATCCAGCTGCACCATAGGCCGCAATTCGGGCGGAATCACCGGCACCACATCCAGTATCATCCATTCAGGTTTATTGCCAGAGGCGCGGAAAGCTTCCACCACCTCCAGCCGCTTGCTGATGCGCATGCGCTTCTGGCCAGAGGCGTCTTTGAGCTCGGCCCGCAACTCTTCGGAAAGTTGA
>CATJIY010000020.1 GCA_949740695.1 uncultured Eubacteriales bacterium | reverse complement strand
GGCTCAAGGCGCCTCCATCGGAAGCCATGGCTGCCAGAAAGAGGACGGCGCCTCCGGCTGTTTTCAGTTTTCCGCTATGTTTTTTCATTTCTTTTATCCCCCTCGCATGCAAACATTTGTTCGTTTCTGAATTTAGCATATCATAGATTTTATAAAAAAGCAAACTTTTGTTCGTGAAAATTTGCACAAAATTTATATCGTTTTTTTGTTTAAAGGATCAAGAAAAAACTGCTGTCAGGGGTTAAAACCCTAAGGAAAGGAGATAGGATCTTATGAATACTGCGATTATTACTGGCGCGTCTTCAGGCATGGGCCGGGAATTTGTCAAGCTAGCTGCGCAACGAGGGGATCTGGATGAAATCTGGGTTATCGCTCGACGTGGGGACCGGCTGGCTGAACTAGCCAAGGAGGGGCAGGTCCCATTGTATATTCTGCCCTTGGATTTGATGCAGCAAGAGAGTTTTGACCGCTACCGGTCTGAGTTGGAGGCCCGTAAGCCTCAGGTTACTTTGCTGGTAAATGCCAGCGGCTTCGGCCGGTTCGGCCGGTATGACCAGATACCACTTCAAGATAATTTGGATATGATTGAGCTGAACTGTAAGGCCCTGACGCATATTACCGGGCTGACCCTGCCCTATATTGTTCAGGGAGGACATATTATTCAGGTGGATTCCCTGTCGGCTTTTCAGCCGGTTCCTTATATCAGCATTTATGGGGCAACCAAGGCGTTTGTTCTTAGTTATGCCCGCAGTTTGAATGTGGAACTGAAAGACCGGGATATTCATGTCATGGCTTTTTGCCCTGGATGGGTAAAAACCGATTTCTTTGACCACGCATGGAAAACTTCCAAGGAGGCGGTGACCTATTATAATAAACTGTTTACCCCGGAAGAGGTTGTCCGAGTAGCCATGAAGGATTCAGCCAAAGGCAAGGATGTTTGCGTTCCTGGGCTTGGCGTGAAAGCGCAAGTGTTGGCTACAAAGCTGCTGCCGCATAAATTGGTGATGAATATCTGGATGAAGCAGCAGAAACATTAAAAATTTTTTCTATTTTTGCGGACAGCGGACAGCTGTCCGTTTTTTCTTGAGCGCTGGCGCATTTATGGTGGCTGTCGTCCAAACAATATTCTTCAGGATACCTTCAAAAAATTTTCCCAAACTGTTTATCTGTTGTTTATCAGAAGATTAACCGCTGTTTAACCAATTGAGATAAAATAAAAGCGTAAACAAAAGACAGACGCCCGGCGGGCGAGATCAGGTACAGAAAGGACGGTCTTTTATGAGCGATAACTTTAATAATACCAACCCTTCGGACGGAGGGCAGCAGAATCGCACTTATGACTTTAGCAGTACGGCTCCACCACAGCGGGAAGAACCGCGGACCCAGACGGAGGGACAAACTCAGGCCAGCTTTGGCAATGTGGACTGGCAATGGCAGCCCACCCAGACAGTTTCGGACGCTCAGCCCAAGCCCAAAAAGCATTTGGTACGGAGAGTTCTGCTCTCGGCAGTAGGCGTGGTGTTGGCGGCGGCAATCTGCTTTTCTGCCGGATATGCTGGTATTTTAGTAGCAAACCGAAATAGCCAGGTAGTGATTCAGCAGGCGCCTCCCTCGGGCGCCGAGGGGCTTCCAGAAAGCCCGGACAGCATCCTCACCTCAGCGCAGGTGGCCGCTAAGGTGGAAAGTTCGGTAGTGGCCATTACCACTGAAAAAATGACGACCAGTAATTATTGGTTCGGGAATTATGTCACCGGAGGCGCGGGCAGCGGCGTGGTCATTAGCGAGGATGGATACATCCTCACTTGCGCTCATGTAATCGATGGGGCCTCTAAAATCACTGTGGAGTTGAGTAACGGCAAAACCTATAACGCTACGCTGGTAGGCAGCTACACCAATGGAGATATCGCGGTCATCAAGATTGAAGCCAGCGGCCTGACGCCGGCGGTGATTGCCGACAGCGATCAGATTCAGCAGGGGGAAGCCTGCTACGCGGTGGGAAACCCGGAAGGCCGGTTTTCCGGTTCAATTTCAGACGGCATTATTTCCGCGCTTAATCGAACCATCACTGTCCAGATTGATGGCAGCAGTCAAGGCAACAGTTTTTACGATATGTTTTATGGAAACGGCTCCCGAGCAAGATTGATTCAGTTGAATGTGATTCAGATGACGGCGGCGGTTTCCCCTGGTAACTCGGGCGGCGCGCTGTTTAACGACCGGGGCCAGCTGATTGGTATTGTTTCGGCAAAAAGCTCGGAAACCGATTCGGAAGGTTTGGGTTTTGCCATTCCCAGCAACACTGCAAAAGAAATTGCCTCTCAGTTGATTGCTACCGGAACTTATCTGCCTGAAGAGGGAGACCAACCCGGCGATCCCAATGAACCTACGCCCACCACCAATAAGGCGGTGTTGGGAATTCAGGTTCAGACCATTGATAATCAGGCGTCTATGCAGACTGGTATGGCTCCCGGGGGGTATGTGTCCAAGATTACTGTAGAAAGCACTGCCGAAGCAGGTCTGGTTGTGGGCGATCGGCTTGTTAGCGTGGATGATGTGATGGTGACGCAAGCCACCGACGTTACTGATTATTTGGCAGACAAGATCCCTGGAGACCAGGTAACCCTTCATGTGGAGCGGCAGAACCGGTTGGTGGCGGTGGATGTCACGTTGGTGGAAAATCCCGATCAATAAGTCTGGTTTCTTATGGCGAGGCGATTCTTTGGCAGATTCTCTTCTTTCTCTTTTTCAGCCGTCCGTCCCCTTGTGGGGCG
>CATJIY010000019.1 GCA_949740695.1 uncultured Eubacteriales bacterium | reverse complement strand
GCGCGACCAAGACAACAAGATCCACCCTGGCATAAAAATCACGCTGATCGTCGTGGCGATTCTCTGCGTGGCCACTCTGGTTTATGCCATCTGTGATGCCACTGGCATCGTGGACCGCAACGCCACCGCTATGACCGTAGGCGATGAAAAAATTTCGGTCATGGAATTTAATCAATATTATCACGCAATCCGCGGCAGTTTTTTGAATCAAAACGGCTCTTATCTTTCCATGTATGGATATGATATTTCCTCTCCCGCCTTTGACGCACAAATCTGTATTTTTGACTCTAACAAAACCTGGAAAGAATATTTCGCGGACCAGGCAAAAAATACGGTGGAGCAGTTCAGCATCCTCTATCAGGAAGCTCAAAAAGCGGGCTATACCATGTCGGAAGAAGATCAAAAGCAATATGACTCTTATTTTTCTACGCTGTCCTCTGCCGCTGAGGAAGCCGGCATGAGCGAAAGCGCTTATGTGCGCCGTTTGTATGGCAGCGGTACTCGTATGTCCGATGTAGAAGCCTATTACAACAAACGCTGCCTGGCCACCGGCTATTACCAGACTATTCTGGATGGATTCGGCATTGACGATAGCCAGATTGACGCATATTATCAGGATCACACCGACGATTATGATGTAATCCGCTACGCGCTTTTTGACATTCCTTATACCACCTATACCTATGACGCCGACTCCACTGAGGAGAACGCCCCAAAAAGCGAGGCCGAGGCCGAGCAAATGACTAAGGAAGCCAAGGAAGCCGCTAAAAAAGACGCCGACGCGCTTTTGCTCAAAATGAACAAAGACGGCAGCAATTTTGATACCGAAGCCGCCAAGTACAAAGGCGAAAGCGAAGATACCTTTCAAACCGCTATGGCTGAAAGCGTAGTTTCCAAAATTACCGCAGGGACCGTGGGCGACTGGCTCACAGATTCCAACCGCAAAGCGGGCGACCTGGAGGTCCTAGACGATGAGGACAGCAGCAACATGAGCCTGATCCTTTACTTGGGCCGTCAATTGTCTGATGATTATACTGTGGCCGTCCGACACATCCTATTCCGAACAGAAACCGCTGCCGCTGATGCTGACGAAGCTGCTGAAGCGGAAATCGAAAGCAAAAATGCCGAGATTAAAGCCCAGGCTGAATCGGTTTATGCCGACTGGCAGGCCGTTGGCACCGAAGACGACTTTGCCAGCAAAGCCGCTGAATACTCGGCTGACGGCAATGCGAGCCAAGGCGGCATTTACACCGGCGTCACTGAAGGTCAGATGGTGGAAACTTTTAACGACTGGTGTTTTGACCCCAGCCGCAAGCCCGGGGACAGCGGCATTGTGGAGACCAACTATGGCTACCACTTGATGTATTTTGTGGAAAATGAGGGCCCTGCTTATCGTTCCTCCATCAAGTCTACTTTAGAAAGCGAAAAGTTCAACGAGTATTTGGAAAATATGAATCCCAACTATCCAATCACTTCTTCTGAATTTGCCCTTTCTACCCTGCTGTAAGTTCTCCAACCTGAAATAATCGCCGGTCTATAAATAGCGGCAAGGCAAAACGCCTTGCCGCTGTTCTGTTTTTATTCCCAGTCATCTGTGCATTTGACTTCAGATTGCTTTACAGATGGTTTCAACCTTTGACAAAACCCAATCACACTGGCTATCGCGGCGGCTTACCAAAGAACGCTTTCCGGACCGTCTTTCAGCAAAACGCCTTTCCCCGCCTGAAGAAACCAAACCCATTTTTCCTTCACTGGAAGATCAAACAGCTCGACGGCTGCCTGAGCATACATCTCCAGCTGCAAGCGATGTTCTTCCGCCTTTTCTTGCAATGTGCCGGCCGGAACCCGATCGGTTTTAAAATCAATTACAGTTAAGCCCTTTTCCTCAAACAGTAGCAGATCAATGGCTCCGTTTATCAGCAAACGTTCCCCGGTAGGACCGTCTTTCAACAAGCGCTCTGCACCCATCAATATGCTGAATTGATATTCTCGAAGGACCTTTTCCGCTGTTAAGGTCCGTTTGCCCAAGGCTGACCGGGCAAACCAAACCACCGGCTTTGGCTGGAGCAGCGCCCGCTCCTCCGGGCTAAGATAGCCCTTTCCCTCCAAAAATTTCGCTTGCTCCAACACTTGCTCTGTTGTACCGCAAGCCGCTAGGTCAGCCCAACGAAGCAACGCATGCATGGCGCTGCCTCGCAGCAAAGCGTCTGGGTCCCGCCTGGCCAGCGGCTGCGCATGATAATCTCTTGCCCTGGCCGCTGAAAACTTTCCATAGACTTCGCCGCTTTCCGGCGCCAAATTGCGCAGGCCGGTAGGAGTCAACTTAGAAGGCAGCGCCGAAGCCTTTCGAAACGGATAATCCATCCCGCTTTTTTCCAGCAGCTCGATATATTCATTGGAACTCGCTAGACTTTCCTTTTTTTCCAAAACAGTAGATAACGGCCGCTGAAAATCTTCCTCCAAATCACTGGTAGACCAAATCTGACAAAGCAAGTCTTCCCGGCGGCTGTCCTCCGCCAGAAAAATTTGATCGGGACACACAGCTCTCATAGGTCCACAGGCTGGATGAGACAGCAGCGCTCCAATCAGCCAACTCATGGCGTCTCCCTGCTGCACCAACCATTCTGGGGTGGGCTGGCCACCGGTTTCTTCCATGATACTGCAAATTTTTTTGGTCAAATTACGGTCGGACATCACCAGAATTAGCTTTTCCCTTGCCCGCGTCATGGCTACATACAGTTTGCGCAGTTCTTCCCCTCGCAACTCCTGTCGGGCGCGCAAAGTAATGGCTTGCTGAAGCTGAGTCCGCACCTCCACCCGTTCCTGAAACTGGCGAAGGCACAGGCCGATGCCTAGATCCGGGTGAAACATCACCGGCTTTTTTAAATCGTCCGTATTAAACTGTTTAGAAAGGTCTGGCAAAATTACAAACGGAAATTCCAGCCCCTTAGAGCGATGAATGGACAGCAGTTGCACTCCGCCGGCCCCTCCCTCCGACTCCTCAGGCGGAAGGCCATCGGCCAACCGACGGTCTATCCAGCGAAGAAAAGCAGAAAGCCCTCCCGCTCCTCCGCCAAAAGGCCGGGTAAAACCCTCCAACCGACGCAAATTGCGAAGGCGCTGGATTCCGCCGTCTAAAACTGAAAAAACCTGCTCCGCGCCGGTATCGTCATAAATCAATCGGATCAATTGGGACAAAGGAACCTCTCTTGCCGCCTGCTCCCAACGCTCCAGATCCGCCAACACTTGCGCGCATAAAGGTTCTTCTTTCGCGGCCAAAATCACCCCGTCGATCATATCCCCTTCCGGACACAAAAGCCGCAGCCGGGCCAGCAAATCGGGGGACGCCAAATAAAGCGGCGATCGAAGCACCGACACCAAGGGCACATCCTGCCGCCGGTTGTTCAGCAGCCGTAACAGAGACAGCATCGCAGAGGTTTCCACTGTTCCGAAAAATTCCCCGCCGCCGCCTCCCTCGCAAGGGATACCCAAAGTTTGCAGCTCCTGTCGGAATATTGGCGCTTTCCGCGTAAACGAACTGAGCAAAATGGCGATATCCTCCGGCCGGACCGGACGGCTGCTTTCCTTTTCCGGTACTTGTTCCTCCCGCAAAAGCCTGGCTACCCGGCGAGCCACCAGCCGAGCCTCTAAAACCGTCCGGCCTTCTTCTTCCTCTTTTTCCGGATTGGAAGGACAGTCCAGCAGCAGCACTTCCGAAGGAACGTTCCCCTGAACCTTCCGGCCAGGACACAGCCGTTGATCTTCATCATAATCCACATCGCCAAAATCCCGGGTCATCAACCGGGAAAACACCGCGTTGCATAGAGAAAGCACCTCGGGTCTGGAGCGAAAATTGCGATTAAGCGAGAGGCGAACCGAACCAGTTTCCTTTCCGGTATAAGGGACAGAGGCCTCATACCGGTCCAAAAAAATTTCTGGCTCAGCCAATCGGAACCGGTAAATGCTCTGCTTCACATCCCCCACAAAAAAAGCGTCCTGCCCAACTCCTCGAAGAGCGCGAAAAATACGCTCCTGAATTTCATTGGTATCCTGATATTCATCCACCAGTACCTCCCTCAGTTCCCCCTGAAGCTGAAGAGCTAACGGAGTAGGTTCTCCTTCCGCCGTCTGGAGCAGCTTGAGCGCATAATGCTCCAAATCATTAAAATCCAGCAAGCCCCGGCGAGCCTTTTCCGCTTGATATCTATTGAAAAAATCCTGAGTCAACGCGCAAAGCGCCCCCACCATGGGCGCGGTCCTTTGGCCTTCCTCACGAATCGCCTGAACAGGTTGAAAAAAACACTCCGCCTGCAAAAAGGCAATCCGCCGGAAAAACCGCTCCCGCCCTGCCTTAATCCGCTCCAAAAAGGCTTTATCCTCATACCGGCACCCCCGCAGCTTTCCTTTTTGAAATTCCATCAAACAAGCGCAGGCCGCGTCCCACCCTTCGGCTATAGCGGCTTGCAGCCCTTGGCCAAAAGCCAGCAATTCTTCCAGTGCGGGACCATATTGCGTATAAACCTCTGAAACGGTTTGTGCCAGCGCCCGGTTTTTTTCCAAATCCTTCAGCGCACAATCCAGCCACCGGCCCGCCCGCTGGCCCACCTCCTGCATCCAACGCAGATCTTCCGGCTCGGCGGCGCACAGTGTTGGCAGCAACTCCAACAAGCCCTCCGGATCTGGATGACTGCCCAACCGCTTATAAACATCCAGCACCGCCGTCGAAAGCGCCCGGTCGGACCGTCCATCGGTCAGGGTGGCGCAAAGCCGGGAAAAAGCCGGAGTATTTTGCTGATACGCCTGTTCCAAAGCCTCCCCTAGAGCCTGCTCCTGCAAAAAAGCGCATTGGGTTTCATCCGCCAAGCGAAAATCCGGGTCTACGCCGCACAGAGTAAAGTGCTCCCGAATCAAGTTCTGGCAAAAGGCGTGTACCGTCTGAATTTTACTGCCGCCCAGCAAAGCCAACTGGCGGCGCAAATGGTGGTTATCGGGATCGCTGGCCAGTAGCTGGCGCAACTGAACGCCAATGCGCTGGCGCATTTCTCCCGCTGCCGCGTTGGTAAAAGTCACTACCAACAACTGGTCGATGCCGCAAGGCCGCTGCGGGTCGGTAATCAGACTCAGTACCCGTTGAACCAATACAGCGGTTTTTCCCGCTCCTGCGGCGGCTGAAACCAACAGACTGTTTCCTCGGCAGTCAATAGCCAGCTTTTGCTGGCAAGTCAAAGATTCCTTCATCCAATCCCTCCTTTTGCGTTTCGCCGCCCTCTTCCTCCTGGGCCAGAATTTTATGAACCTCAGCCGGCGATTTCACGGGAAGAAACCGATAGCTATCCTTTTTCAATGTAGGATCAAAATGACATGCCTCCCGATAGTCGCAGAACCGGCAAGGCGTATCCTCCTGCCCGTTCCGGTAGGGAGTGGCCTCAATATCCCCCTGGGCAATCTGCCGGGCAATCTTCCGTAGAGAATCTTCCGTAGACCGCAGCAACCGCCCCAACTGAGCGGCAGTTGCCACGCAGGAGGCGGCGGTAAAGCCGCTGTCCTTTTTTCGTTCCACTGGCAAAAAGCGAAAGCTTCCTCCCCGCTCCATAGTCTCCAGAAGATCTCCATCCTCCAGCACCAAACCGATGCGGCGCAGTTGCTTGTCCAACGCCTTTTGCAAAGCTTCTGGCGTATCTCCTGGCTTCTTCTGCACAAAAGGCGCTTTGGCGGGGATATATAGCGCCCCGCAAGGTTTTACCTGCTGAGCTCGCGCCCCCATAAGCTCCAAAACTCGCGTCTGGTCGGCCTGAGTCAACATCATCAGATATAAAAACATCTGCAAATTCAAGCCATATAATAGATCGGACAAGTGAAAGGTCTTGCTCCCGGTTTTATAGTCGGCCACCTTTAGGTAGAGGGTGTCTCCCCGAACATATCCATCTACCCGGTCGACTTTTCCGCCAACGGTGAGCGTCACCTCTCCTTCCCGCAAAGCCAGCGGCGGCAGGTGGCCTTTCTTGCTGAAATCCAACTCAAAGCACACCGGACGAAAATCTCCCGCTTGAATCTCCTCCCAGATATTTTGCACCACCAAACAAGCCAGTTGGCCCGCCTGGCGATACAAAGCCTGCCAACGCTGTTCCTGCCGGCGAGGCAGGCGAGTGTTTAAATATTCATTTACATATTTCACTGCCACCGCCTGGGGGCTGGCGGTAGGATTTCCACAAAGCTCCGGAATGGATTTTTCCGCTACATAATGAAAAAAGGTACCGATCTCCGGCGGACCAAACCGAGCCTGACGGCGCGCCTGAAGACGAAGCCCATACTGTAAAAAATGGCTCATACGGCAGGCGCTGACCCGGTCCAACCGGGTAGCGGTTAGCCGGATGCTCCCTCCATAAAGAGCGGTTATCAGATTTCGGTCCTTCAGAGGGCCTCGAGGAGCGGCGGCGTAATGGCGAAGCTTTTCCAGGTAGCGCCGCTTTTCCGGATCTTTTGACACCCTGTTCAGCGCCGCTTGGGCGGGGCCGCCGCCCCCACCTTCCACAGCCGAACAAGCCAATTGAAAAAGCGGCTTTGGCGCGGTAAGCCCCAGCCGTTCTACCAGATCGGTTCCATCCCGCAGCAAGTTCCCGGTTAAAAAAGCCATCCGCTCCAAAACATAACTGACAGCGCAAGAAGTCCCGTCCTCCAATCGACGAGGCGCGGTAACCACCAAGCGTTCCTCCGGCGCGGCTACTGCCCGGCACAAGGCGCTTTGTTGCTGCCATACCCGTTCCAAAGCGTTTTGGGTCAACTCAATACCCTCCAGTTCCAGCGCCGCTCGATCGCTCTCCGAAAGCAGGCTTTGGCTGGCTTTCTCCGGCGGAAACAGCCCTTCCCTACCCCCAACAATCACCATCTCTCGGATTTTTTGTCCCGGAAGCCGCTCAAAGGTCACCGCTTGAACGCTGTCCAGCGAAGGGGGAATGGAGGAAACATCATATTGCCGCAGGGTCAGCTTGAGCAAACGATTAAACTCCTGCCGGTCCATAGGAACGCCTTCCATAACCCCATCCAACTGAGCCAATCCCTCCTGTAAAATTTGATAAAGCTGAGCGGTCTCCGCCGCTTCTCTTCCCCGGTCCTGAGCCAGTAAACGCTGACATTCCTCCTGAAGCAGCTCCTCTAGACCAATTTCCTCCAGGTAACCCAGCAGAGCGGCGGCATAAGCTCCCCCATCTCCGCAGCCTGCCATCCGTTCCTGTAGAGAAACCAGCAAAACGGCGGCCTGCTGCCGGCTTTGCTCGACATCCGCCAAGCGAACCTCCTCGTCTGGAGCAGGCGTTCCATAACCGCAGGTTGGCGCGGTAAAAGGCTGTTTCCAAGCGGCGCCGCAAATATTCCATTGAAAGCAGTAATTCTCCAGCCGGTCTAGCGCATCCCGG
>CATJIY010000018.1 GCA_949740695.1 uncultured Eubacteriales bacterium | reverse complement strand
CGCTCGTTGTTGAAGAAAACTATATTGGTGGCAATGCCAGTATAAGGAGCAAAAATACTTCCGGGCAGGCGGATTATTGTATGGAGATTGAAATCCTTGAGCAATTTGGCTCGAATAGCCAACTTAGCATTGTCAGCACCGAAAAGAAATCCATCGGGAATGATGACAGCCGCGCGTCCTCCTTTTTTCAGGCGGTACATTATCAGCACCATGAAGAGATCAGCGGTCTCGCTGCTACGCATATCCATCGGAAAATTCGATTTGATATTGCTCTGCGTGCTGCCGCCGTATGGCGGGTTCATGGCTATTACGTCAAGTTTATCCTCGGGTTTGATGTCGGTCACATTGATTCCGAGAGAATCGCAATGCCGAATATTGGGAGCCTCAACATCGTGGAGGAGAAGATTTGTGATGGACAACAGATAAGGGAGAGGCTTCCACTCCTGACCTATGACGGCAGACTGATATTTTTCGCCGTCGGCTGTAGTCTCTATCTGGGGCTGCAGATGATTGAGCGCAGAGGTGAGAAAGCCACCTGTCCCCGATGTAAAATCTCCAAATGTCTCGCCAAGTTTTGGGTCCAGGGTCTTAACCATAAAATCGGTGAGCGCACGGGGAGTATAAAACTCTCCGGCATTTCCGGCGGATTGCAGTTCTTTGAGGATACCCTCGTATATATCGCCGAACATGTGGCGGTCTTCCGCATCGTCAAATTCAATCTCATTTATGATGTTTATGACCTGTCGGAGCAGGACACCGTCTTTCATATACTGGTTGATGTCCTCGAATACTTCCTTGACGATAGATTGGGAGCGTGGCGTTTCACGATTTACATCAAGATTTTTCAATGACGGGAACAAATCCTCATTGACCAGTTTCAGTAAAGCATCTCCGGTGAGAGCCTCTCCATCCTTATTGTCAATGGCCCAGTTTCGCCATCGCAAATTATCAGGAATGATGGATTTGAAAGTCTTTTTCTCTTTCATCGCCTTATATTCCCATGTTTCTTCCTGAGTGTCGTAAACCTTAAGGAAGAACATCCATGTCATTTGCTCAATGCGCTGGGCGTCGCCGTTGATACCCGCATCGTTGCGCATAATGTCCCGCAGGCGTTTTACAAATCCGGACAAGTTGCTCATTTTATCCTACCTCGTCTTCGTAGAGTGCATTCTCAAGCTCTTTAAGCGCTTTCAGATATCCATCCTTCCCGCCAAAGAGCCCGGCGATTTTAGCAGGCTTTCCCATCCTTAGGAACGGGTCCAGCTTCAATATTTCCGTCTTCTCTATCTCATAAATTCCCGCGTTCATATACTTGTCCAGCAATGCCTCCAACACTTCCCGGGCCGCGCCGCTATATTTGCTCAGAAAATCCCGCTTTTTCACGTTGTTCGCCCGTTCCCGGCGGGTCAGCGGTTTCTTATCAAAGGCCACATGGCAGATAAAGTCGAAGTCGTCTACGTCCGTCATGCTCTGCGCAGACTTGATAGCCTCCAGGTCAATGCCCCGCTCACGCAGCAGCTCCCGGATTTTCTCCTTCTTTTCCTCTGCCGTCCATTCCCGGATAAAGTTATCCAGCGAGGCATACTCCCCCACAATGTTTTCCTTTGTGTAGTCGATGATACTCTCCTGCCGGAGCAGTTTGCCATCAGTATCGTAAATCGAAACCGTTTTATAGATGACCTTTACCGTGCAGCCATTTGCGTCTACAATAGGCTTTTCCTGTGGACCCGCCGGGGGAGCGGGCGGATTTTCTGAACCGGGGCCAGGCGCGCCGGGTGCGCTCGGGTCAAAGCCGTCTACCTGCTCCACAGGACCGTCCCATTCCGGGTCCGCGAACAGCCGGGTTACCTTGCGGAAGTCCATCACCACAAAGTGGGTTTTACCGTCTTTTTCCCGCAGCCGGGTGCCGCGGCCAATGATCTGCTTAAATTCCGTCATAGAGCCTATCATCTCATCCAGAACGATAAGCTTTGTCATTTTGCAGTCCGCGCCTGTAGAGAGCAGCTTGGAGGTAGTTGCAATCACAGGCCCCTCTTTTGACGTGGAAATGAAGTATTTTAGCTTACTTTTGCCGTATTCGTCACTGCCGGTAATACGCACCACATAATCGGGATTGTCCTTGACCATATCCGAGTTCAGGTTGATAAGCGCCAAGCGCATCCGTTCCGCGGCATCCTCGGTGGCGCAAAACACAATGGTCTTCGCCATACGGTCCGTGCTTTTCAGATACTTGGTGATTTCTTCCGCCACCTGCCGGACGCGGTCTTCCAGAATGATGTGATAATCATAATCGCTGTTATTGTAAATACGGTCGGGAACTTCATTGCCGAATATATCCAGTTGGCCTTTGCGGGGCCGCCAGCCGTCCGCTATATCCAGGGTCACGTCTATCACTTTGAAGGGTGCCAGAAAGCCGTCCTCAATGCCTCTGTTTAAGCTGTAGGTATAGACAGGCTCCCCAAAATAGTCAAGGTTGGATATATACTTGGTTTCCTTGGGCGTGGCGGTCATGCCGATCTGCGCCGCGCCGGAAAAGTACTCCAATATCCTGCGCCAGCTGCTGTCCTTCTTGGCGGAACCCCGGTGGCATTCATCTACAATAACCAGATCAAAAAAGTCTCTGGAAAACAGCTTTTCAAATTTAGCTATGGCTTCCTCCTCGGCACTCTCCTCTATCTCCTCATTGCCAGCCAACTGCTGGTAAAGGGAGAAATAGACCTGGTAAGACGTGACCGTAGTTGGGTCGTCTTTTGCGAAGTTGACCTTGTGGATCACCTTCTCCAGAGGTGCAAAATCCTGCTGAATGGATTGGTCTACCAGTATGTTCCTGTCGGCGAGATACAGCACCTTGTGCTTCATGCCGCTCTGCAAAAGCCGGTATACGATTTGGAAAGCAGTGTAGGTCTTTCCTGTGCCGGTGGCCATAACGAGCAGCAGACGTTGCCGGCCTTTGGCTATTTCGTCTACCGTACGATTGATGGCGACGCGCTGATAATAGCGGGGCGGGTATGTGCTCTGGTCGCTGTAATATGGCTGACTGATGATGGTTTCTTCCGCAGGGGTCAGATTGCTCTCCCGCTTATACCTGTCAATCAGTTCTTGCTCTGTAGGGAATTCCTCCAGGGCAAATTGTCGTTCCTTACCGGTGAGGAAATCATGCTCCGCAAAGCCGTCGCCGTTTGAGCTGAACGCGAAGGGCAAGTCCAACATTTTGGCATACTCCATGGCCTGCTGCAGCCCATATGAAACGCTGTGCGTGTTGTCTTTTGCCTCAATGACCGCAATAGGGTGGTTTGAGCATAGGTACAAGAGGTAATCAGCACGCTTGGGACGCTCCCGAAACACCAGATTTCCTTTTAGATTCACCTTGCCATCGGTGATCTGCGTTTCCATTGTTATCTTACTGATGTCCCATTTGGAGGTTACCGCAGGGGTGATGTATTGAAGCTTAATGTCTTCTTCGGTCATCTTTTTCTTTGGCAAGATTGGATGCAAATTTATGACCCCCTTGTACAAGCGCAGCACGCCGCTTTTGAGTATATTATATCATATGGGGCGACCAAAATCAAACATCCTGCAATATTCTATCCGTAACGATTTTATATATGAAATTTCTCGGCCTCCTCGTCGGGGCAGCATTCCGTAATGAGATAGTAAAAAAGATAGCCATCTTGTATCATCCCCTGGGCAATCAACCGGGACGTGGAAATCCCCCAGCAGATCAGCACACCGCAGACAGCGGACTCATTGGCCTAGTCTAGCTGCGGCTCCATGCTGGACTCGCGGGGTGAAAATATTTTACCACTAGAAAATCACATTGAATTCCCCCCCATTCAGAGACAGATGAAAGCGGTCAGTCAAGAATGCATCAATTTTCATGAGGAAATCCCTTTCAAAATTTTG
>CATJIY010000017.1 GCA_949740695.1 uncultured Eubacteriales bacterium | reverse complement strand
GGTCGGGTATGTTATAAATAAAGCAAAGCGGCTGGCCGCACCGCTACAGGATTTTCCGCATCATCAGCCCCACAGCGCCGGCTCAGACCGGTTGGCCGCGGCACACACGAAATGCCGCTTAATGCTGCTCGGTTCCCCGCCTGACATGGTTCACAGCCTCGCGCTGCGCGGGACCGGCCTTTCAACACCTGTGCCATGGGGCTGATGACACGGAAAAAACCTGACGCAAATATGCGGTCAGCCGCTTCCGGTATTTCAAACACTGCTGGGAGGAAATGCTGAGTACGAATCTATTATATACGATTTCTTTAGATTTTTCAATCCATTAGAGAAACATTTTTTATGTCGGCAATCAACATGTGTCCAGGCGCATGAGTAATGGCAAAGGGCGGGCAGGCGTTCATTACTACCGATTGGGGAGTGACTCCGCAAGGCCAGAACACTGGAACCTCTCCTTTTCCAATGGTCACCGGGTCCCCAAAGTCGGGATGCTCCAAATCATATACGCCAATGCGCTCAGGCTGGCCAATTTCCACCGGCCCGCCGTGTACCCGAGGCATGCGAGCAGTAATTTCAGCTGCTTTTTGAGCTTGCTCAGGAGTCAAAGGACGCATGCTCACCACCATTTTTCCGGAAAACCTGCCATGAGGGACGCAGTCGATATTGGTACGGTACATAGGCACGTTGCAGCCCTCTTCGATGTGGCGCACTGGCAGTCCTGCTTTGATGAGGGCGTCTTCAAAGGAAAAGCTGCATCCGATGAGAAATGATACAAAATCTTCCTGCCACAGCTGGGATACCTCCAAGGGCTGACTTTCCAGCCGACCGTTACGCCACACTCGATAACGGGGGAAGTCCCGGGCCAGGTCCAGGTCGCGGGCCAAAAAATTCAGGGTTCGAGCGCCAGGAGCGCTTTCCTCTAACACTGGGCAAGGAAAAGGATTTTTTCGGGCAAATTCCCGAAAGTCAGCCGCCTCGGCTTTGGGCAGCACCAATAGATTGCATTGGGCATATCCGGCGCACATGCCGGCAGTGGGCCGGACCAGGCTGTTTTCACGGAAGAGGCGGCGTACTGCCGGCGGTTCCATGATAGAGTAATCTGGAAGTTCCAGCGCCGCCCGCAGTTCCCGCAGCACCGAGAGATTTTCTTCCAGAGAGAGGTGATCCACTGTCATTTCCGGTAGGCCGGTAACGCCGTCTACACAGCCGTTGCCTACGATGGCTCGCAATAAGCGGCGTTCCTCCTCTTCTGTGGGAAGCAGATCCCGCCCGGTAACCACCGAAAGCACCGCTCGGATTCCCCAACCCCACCAATTGGAAACGCCGGCGGTAAGGGTATAATCAGCAGCAGCGTCCGCGCAGATTTCCCGGCCCAGATTTACCCGGTTTTCAATAATACTACGCAGAGCGCCCATGCCTAGCTCGTTGCCACCGTCGCCAATGCCAATGGTGGTAACCCCTTTGGCATAGAGCAGTAGATCGGTATCGGCCAGCAGGTGGTCGATATATTCCCCGCGGAAGTTGTGGTAATGTCCGTCCAGCCCCCGACCGGGACGTTCAATGGCAATTACATGGGTGGGGCGACGCTGTTTAATCAGATTGTAGCAATAAGCTTGCGCTCCATTGTGTGGAACACAAAGCACTTCCGTTTGGGGCGCGTATAGGCTGCAAGCGGCCAGAATAGCGGCGCAGGAAGCCTCGTCGGTGACGACGGTGGCTTTTTTTCCAATCGCAGATAAAACAGCGGCCAGATTGGCCGCTCCTGCTGGACCGTCTGTTTCGCCTCTTCCATCAGCCCGCTGCACTGGGAAGCCAGAGAGAATCAATACTTCTCCCGCATCCAGCAGGCCCAGTCCCATGCTTTTTAAATCGGCTCGAGGAAGATCATAAGTCAGGCCTCGGTGGCCAGGATCTCGCTCCATTACCCGCCAGATTCGCTGAAACCCATCGCTCATATCTTTTGCATCCTTTGTGTAGTTTGTAGATAATCGACCGCGCTGTTTTCTATAGAAATGAGTATAGCACAGAGTCCAAGAAAAGGGAAGAGGATTTTCTTTTTCCCGGGAAATTACTGGAAAGAGGGATGGGGGCTATTCTCATAAGCGTAAACGCACGTTTTTCCAACAGTTTTCGCCGGACGACGGCGTTACTGGTATATCTGTAATTTTTTTTATCAGCTGTAAAAATTACGCAGAAATCCACGCATTACAGTTATATGAAGAACGGCGTTAGGTTAAAATCGCTCTCGCAAATAAACCAAGGTGCTTTCTGGCACTAACTTGGATAAACCAGTCCAGTCGGGTTCTGGCCGGAGATCTGTTCCCAAGCCCAATAAGGCCCTTACGCGGCTGGCGCTGACCGGCGCTCCGTTGATTTCTTTCCTTGGAATCAGGATTACGTCTACCCCTCGCTGTGGAAGAAAATTCATCAACTGTCGATTATAAGCGTCGGTCAGAGGGGAAAGAGGTTCGGTTCCTATAAACCGGCGAGTGATATTTAGTGCGGGAGCAAAATATCTGCAAAAAATTTCTAAATCCAGTTGGCAGCGGATTTCCGGCACTCGATCTTTGTCTTTAATAAAATAAGTGGGAAAAGTAGCCGACGAGATCAGATAATCTCCAGTGGGGTGCACCAGTACGTTAGGAAGATGAGCTACCCCTTGTCGGACCAGCTCCAACCGATCCTTTGCAGGGAAAACGCTTTTATCCTCAGATAGAACAAAAAAATGTACCGTTCCGCACTGAGCGGCCGCCTGTTCGGCCAGATATTGGTGACCCAACGTAAAGGGATTACAGTTGGCCACGATGGCCCCGACTGGTTCTACTTTACTTGCCGGGCGCGCTAGTTCCGCAGCAAATTGAGCCGCTCCGTCTTTTTTATTTTCCATTAACAAGGTATCGGGGGTTTCCGCTACTGGGTAAAAGCTCAAGCTTTCGAAAAGCACGCGGTTTTTCGGTTTGGTATATAAAAATAGGTGGCGCACCCCTTGGCGGAAGGCTTCCTTCCGCAGTTCGGTAAGAACGGTGGCGGTCAGTCCCTCTCCTTGCCGGCTGGGATCTACTGCGATGCACTTACAGATGTTGCCCTCCAGCGAGCCGGTGGCGATGATCTGATCCTCCTCCAGCAGATTGACAGTGAAGGGCATGACTGGGTCATAGTCCAGTCCTTCCCCGGCCAAAAAGGCGGCGGTTGCTTTTTGGCGCCAGAGGCGCAACGGGCTGCCGGTTTCAATTTCCATGGGGATCTCCTCCAATTCCTGCGGGCAGAAGCCTGCGTGTGTGTTTCTCCAAAAGGGCGGTGGAGCTGGCTTTTAGGGAATACGGTAAAATCTCTTGGCATTTTCCAGTGTCAGCTGGGCGGCTTCCTGAGCAGAAATATTTCGTGTTTGCGCCATGGCTTCCAGAGTGTGTATCAACAAGCCGCTGTGATTGCGCTTTCCCCGAAAGGGGACCGGGGCCAGATAAGGACAATCGGTTTCTAGCAAAATCCGGTCCGGCGGGGCCATTTTTAATGCTTCCAGAGATTTGCGGGCGTTTTTAAAGGTGATCACCCCGGTAAAGCCCAGGTAATATCCTCGGGAAAGCAGTTCCTTGGCGGTTTGGGCGCTGCCGCTGTAGCAGTGGAATACGCCGGTTACTTTCGGATGGCGGCGTACCACCTCCAAGCAGTCGGCTATACCTTCCCGTTGATGAATGACCACTGGGAGAGACAATTCTTCGGCTAAGGCCATTTGCGCGTCAAAGGCTTCGAGTTGAACCTGCTTTGGCGCGTCCATATAATGATAGTCTATCCCGATTTCTCCAATGGCCCGCACTTTTGGTTGTTTGGCTAGCTCTCGCAGCAGTTCCAGGCTTTCCGGTCCAAATTCGCCGGCAAACTCCGGGTGCCAGCCAACGGCGGCATAGATAAAATCATAGGTTTCCGCCAGGAGTACCGAGGCCAAACTGCTCTCCCGATTGCAGCCAATATTGACGAGATAGTCCACACCCTGGCTGTGAAGCTGGGGGAGCAAAACTTCCCGGTCTTCGGCAAACCGGGGATCGTCATAATGCGCGTGGGAATCAAAAAAATTCATGAGTATACCTCCCGATAGGGAAACGGGCCGCAACGCGGCCCGTAGTTCTTTTGTCAGATGGTCAGCACAGCACTGCGCCGGCAGGAATCGCATCGTCTAGCATCACTAGATTCAGCTGGTCGTTTTTTTCTGCAGAAAGCAGCATGCCGCAACTGTCCTGCCCCATCATTTTTCGAGGAGCTAAATTGGTGCAGGCCACTAGAGTTTTGCCCACCAGTTCTTCCGGCGTATAATATTTGGCAATGCCTGAAAGAATTTGCCGAGGCGTTCCTGAACCGTCATCCAACTGAAATTTTAGTAATTTTTCACTCTTTTTTACTTTTTCGCAGGCCAATACTTTGACTACTTTCATTTCTACTTTGGCAAAATCGTCAAAGCAGATGGATTCGGGTTTTTGCTCAGCGGGCCTGTCCGCTTTGACGGGTTTTTCTGGAATGGAAACGTGAGGCGTTTCCGGCTGGCGCTGATTCAGTTCAGCCAGTTTTTTGGCGGCGTCAATCCGAACAAAGAGAATTTCGCCCTGATTTAATTGGTGGCCGGCAGGTAGGCCGCCAAAGGTTTTCAGGCTTTCCCAACCGGGCAGGCTGATATTCAGCTGGCGGCAGATGCGTTCCCCAGTTTCCGGCAGGAAGGGGTGGAGCAGTCCGGCGGCAAATCGGATGACCTCCAGCAGATTATATAGAACAGTATCCAGC
>CATJIY010000016.1 GCA_949740695.1 uncultured Eubacteriales bacterium | reverse complement strand
GACCTATGTGGCGAAGCGCATCCGAGGGATGGTCATCGACCTGGCTCGCAAACAAGACTGGATGCCCCGCAACGTACGCCGCCGGGCCAAGGAAATTGACCAGGCGACTTCCCAGCTTTATAGCGAGCTGGGCCGGTTCCCCAGCGATGAGGAGATTGCCGCCAAGCTGGAGATTCCAGTGGAAAAATATCAAAAAGATGTGGCTAGCGCCGCCATGGGCAGCGTGCTTTCCTTAGATGCGTTGATGGAGCTTCAGGATATGGACCGGGGACGGTTTGAATTGCCTGCCGAAGAAGGGTGGGGAGAGCCGGAAGCCGCTTTAGAGGATCGGGAGCTGCAATCTATGTTGGCCCAAGCCATCAGCTCCCTGCGGGAAAACGAGCAGATCGTTCTTTCCCTTTATTATGAGAAAAATTTGCACATGAAGGAAATTGCCCAGGTAATGGAGGTTAGCGAACCGAGAATCTCTCAGCTCCACGCGCGGGCCGTCCAAAAGTTGCGTACTTATATGAAAGCCTATTTGTCCGGGGCGCCTGCCCCCAAACATTCAAACCGAAAGAAGGAATAGCGTGTGTTTAAGGGGTTTTACAATCTAACGTCGGGGATGCTGACCCAGCAGCGTGCCTTGAATGTGGTCGCGAACAATCTGACCAATATTTCCACTGCGGGCTACAAGACCGACCGGTATACTTCCAGCACTTTTGACGAGGTGATGATCAGCCGGGTGGGAAACAAGTATAAAGACGGCGCGGAGGAAATCGGGCCGGCGACCTATATTCGTGCTTCCGACCAGATGTATGTGGACTATACCCAAGGGACGATCGAGCCGACTGCGGTGACCTTGGATTTCGCCATTGAGGGAGACGGTTTTTTTGCCATTCAGAATGAGGCTGGAGACTTGGCCTATACGCGAGCGGGCAGTTTTTCTCTGGATGAAGAGGGTTATCTCTGCCTGCCTTGGCAGGGGCGGGTACTGAATCCGGACGGCCAACCCATCCAGCTGAATACCGACCGGATCAGCGCGCCTTGGGGGGACGGGGTGATTTTGGATGAAAACGGCCGGCAGTTAGGGCAGTTGGGCGTGTTTTCTTTCCCGGATAATCAGGCGCTGGAGCATAACGACCGGGGGCTTTTTATCGGTGGAGGACAGGCGCAAGCCGCTCAGGGCTATGAAATTCATTGGCAGTCGCTGGAACGGTCCAACGTGAGCATGATTCATCAGATGACAGAGATGCTCACCGCGCAAAGGGCGCTGCAAAGCGCGGCCCAGGTTTCCAAGATGTATGATTCTCTTATGACCAAGGCAGCCAATGACATTGGCCGCCTGTAATTGCGTTTTTTGAGAAAGGAGGAACCGGAAAATGAATCAATCTTTTTATATCGGCGCGGTTGGAGCCCAGCAGCAGCAGCGGCATCTAAATGTTCACGGGAACAATATCGCCAACTTAAACACGTATGGGTTTAAGGCGGAGCGGGCTGTTTTTACCCAGCTGATGAACCAGAATTGGCCGGGTATTAACGACAACGAGCTGCCCATAGGCGTGGGAACCCGAGTGGTGAATACCACGACCAATTTTCATCAAGGCGGTATGGCGGATACTGGTCTGCCCCTGGATTACGCCATTCAGGGGAAGGGTTTTTTCGGACTAGTGGATTTGGCTACTGGGGATGTGAGCTTTACCCGGTGCGGATCTTTTTCTAAAGCGGAGCGGCTAGAAGAGACCGGAGAGCTGGACGAGGAAGGCAATCCGATTATGGAAGCGGGCTATTACCTTTCAGACGGGCAAGGTCGGTTTGTCCTCAGTGAACGGGGGGGACTGATTCCGGTGGACGACGTCAATGAGGAGCTGCCTATCGGTGTTTTTGACTATCGCAGTTATAATGGGATGCTTCATCTGGACGATACCCGTTTTTCTCCGGTGGAAAAGGACGGGAACGTCTGGCTGGGAGATGGAGAGTTGATTCGCGGAAAACTGGAACTTTCCAATGCCGATCTGGCCGAGGAATTTACCAAGGTTATCGAGGCCCAGCGGGCTTATGGCATGGCGTTGAAAATGGTTCAGACTTCAGATGAGATCGAAACCACCATCAACGGTCTGCGGGGCTAATCACAAGGGGGAACAGGGATGAGTATTAAAAATTATGACCAGCTGAGTTCGCTGGAGCTGGACACCCTGCGGGAGATCGGCAGCATTGGCAGCGGAAACGCGGCCACCGCTCTTTCTCAAATGCTGGGTAAGGAAGTGCGGATCACCCTGCCGGAAGTGCGGATCATGGGCTATAACGAGGCCATCGACTGGATTGGCGGACCGGAAGAGATTACCGCCGGGGTTTTGGTGAAGATGCGTGGTCAGATGGGTGGAATTTTGCTGGCGGTCCAGCAACTGGACTTTGCCAATCTGGTCTTAAAGTGTATCCTGGACAAGACGGTGCAGGACTACAGTCAGCTGATCGAGCTGGACAGCTCGGCGCTGGTAGAAGTGGGGAACATTATGATTTCTACCTTTATCAGCGCGCTTTCCGGGCTGGCGGATATGCAGATCGAATTGACAGTGCCTGCCTTTGCCGTAGATATGCAGGGCGCTATTTTGGCGGTGCCCATGGCGGAATACGGCGGACAATCGGATTATATTATGACTATAGGGAGCAACTTTGTCTGCGAGGATAAGGAGACGCCCTGCCGGCTGTTGTTGTCGCCGGACGTCCGCTCCCTGGACTTTTTATTAAGGAAGCTGGGCGTGAGCAGTGGAGAGTAAAATAACCATTGGGATTGCGGATATGAAGATGGCTCGGGGAACGGGGATGCTGATAACCTATGCGTTAGGGTCCTGCATCGGCATCTGTTTGTATGATCCGGCCATTAAGTTGGGAGCAATGGTCCATATTATGCTCCCCTTAAATATGGAAGCCGGTCGGAAAAATACCATGAAATACGCCGACACGGGTATCCGGGAAACGCTGAAGCAGATGACTGCGAAGGGAGCGGCCCACAGCAGAATTACAGCAAAAATTGCTGGCGGGGCCAAGATGTTTGACATGGGAGAAAGCGCCATGGGAAATATCGGTCAGCGCAATATAGAAAGCGTGAAAAGCGTACTTCGCATGGAAAAGATCCGGATTCTTCGAGAGGATGTGGGCGGAACAGTGGCCAGAACCTTGCTGTTTGACGTATCCAACGGCGCAGGCTGCATCCGCAGCTATGGCCGGCCGGATCTGATTATTTGACAAACTTTTTTGCAAAATAGGAAGGAGCGTATCGGGCATGCTGACACAAAACGAGAAAGGAATTCTACTGGAATCGGGCACTAATGAAATCATGATTATGGAGTTTACCATTGATGGGAATCTCTATGGAATCAATGTGGCAAAGGTGAAGGAGATCCTGAATTCTGCGCCCTACACGGTGAAGCCCATGCCCCACGCCCACCCAGCGGTGGAGGGGATCTTTAAGCCCCGGGACATTGTGCTGACGGTGGTGGATTTGCCCAGATATCTGCGGGCATCGGAAAGCCGGCAAGAGAAGGATCTGTTTATCATTACCAACTTTAACAAGATGAATATCGCTTTCCGGGTACATACGGTGGTAGGGATCCGTACCATTTCTTGGACGGATATTCAAAAGCCGGACGATACCATTTCTGGCGGAGAAGAGGGAGTTGCCACCGGTATCGCTCAGTGCGACGGCGATCTGGTAACCATCTTGGATTTTGAGAAGATTGTTACCGAGATTGCGCCGCAAACCGGAATCCAGCTTTCTGAGATTGAGAAGATGGGTTATCGGGAGTGCCGGGAGATGCCGGTTTTGGTAGCAGAGGATTCCATCCTGCTGACCAAGATGATTGGGGATGCGTTGAACAAGTCCGGTTATGTGAATGTGACCATGTTTCCCGATGGATTAGCCCTGTGGAACCGGCTTCAACAGGCGAAACAGGAAAACAATCTAAAAGACGTGGCGGCTCTGGTGATTACTGACATTGAAATGCCTCAGATGGATGGTCATCGTTTGACCAAGCTTATCAAGGACGACCCGGTATTAACCAAACTTCCGGTGATTATCTTTTCTTCTCTGGTTACGGATGAGATGCGGATTAAGGGGAAACAGTTGGGTGCAGATGAGCAGTTGAGCAAGCCGGAGATCGGCCACCTGGTAGATGTAATGGATCAGCTACTGGCAAAACGATAACACAAGGGGGACGCTATGAGCAAATACATTGTGCGGCAGCAGATCAAAGACGTTGACGGCAGCACTGTGGGCTATGAGATTGTATATTATGGAGAGAATCAGGCCTTTAGCAGCGAAACGGCTGTAACCAATGAATTTGCCGCTGCGGATACGATTTATAACGTTTTGATGCAAAACACCAGCAAGTCTTTAAAGGTCGCGCTGCATTTTATGACGTTTACGCCTACCTTGCTGATGCGTAAAACGCCTTATCTTTTCCCCAAAGAAGAGCTGGTTATTCAGATTGACGATAGCGTGATTATTCATCCGCTGTCCATGCATTTTGTACAGAAATATGCCAAGGAGGGCTACCGCATAGCGGTAAACGAGTTTCAGTTTGCTCCCCGGTATCTGGATTT
>CATJIY010000015.1 GCA_949740695.1 uncultured Eubacteriales bacterium | reverse complement strand
TGAAGTTGGAATACACCGTCTGGTCCCAGCAAGAAGCGGATATCTATTCGCCCCCCTCCCTATCCCAGTTAACTCACGCCTTGGATCAAGAGGGTTGCGAGATTATTTCCGTCCGGGAGCGGGACGAAAGCCTGGAAAGCTATTTTATCTCTCTCATTGGGGGCGGTACTCATGAATAAACTGCTCCATGCCGGACTATTTCGGTTGAAAAAAAGCCGTATTTTTTGGGTGGCTTTGTCTCTGTCTTTTGTCCTTGGAATCTTAATTACCTCGTCCCAGGCCAATGAGCGGGCGAAGTGGCTCGCCGCAGGTTATGAAAACGTCTTTTCCATGGACAATGTTTTTTTCGACTACGTGTTGGTAGGACCATTGCTGACAGCAGTGTTTGTTCCGCTGTTTTTTGGTACGGAGTACAGCGACGGCGCTATTCGCAACAAGCTGGCCACTGGCCATTCCCGTTGGGCGGTTTATCTCTCCAATCTGACGCTATCCGCTGGCGTAGCGCTGCTGTTCTGCGCCGCCTATATGCTCCCCGTTTATATATTGGGCAAGCTGCTGCTGGACCCTATGGAACTTCCCGCCTCAGCCGCGTTCTCCATACTGGCGGGAAGTATTCTGCTGATGCTGGCGGTCTGTGGCATCCTGACGGCGGTCCAAATGTTATGTACTCACAAAGCTGTCACCACCTCCATCTCCCTGCTGTTAATTTTTATCCTGCTGGCAATAGGGGTGATCCACCATGAAAAAATCATTGCCCCAGAATACACCTCTGGATATACCACGTCAATAAACGGCGCATTGGAGGAGATCACTCAAAAAAATCCCCACTACCTGGAGGGCGCCAAACGAACCTTTTACGAGTGGATGTTAGACCTTAACCCTGGCGGGCAGATGCTGCAATACTCCATTCGCCATCCCAGCCATCCCGTAAGGATGCCGTTGCTCTCCCTAGGGTTGTTAGCGCTTTCTACTGGAGCAGGACTGACGGTTTTCCGTAAAAAAGATTTGAAGTAAGGAGGCGCACCCATGAATCGTTTACTGCACGCCGGTTTCTTTCGATTGAAAAAGAGCCATTTCCTTTGGATTGCACTTGCCACAATTCTTCTGGGTGTTTTTATTCCTGTCAACAGCTATCTAGACTACCGGGCAATGGATATAGGACATTTGCCGCCGCTGGAAAATTTCCTGAACGGCCACGCCATGTTTGTGCCCATTATGCTGCCGGTACTAATCTCCCTGTTTGTTGGCACTGAATACAGCGACGGTACCCTGCGGAACAAGCTTCTCGTGGGCCACGCCCGCTGGCAGGTTTATCTCTCCACCTTGATTGTTAACCTAACCGCATCCCTCATCCTGACGCTGGCCTACCTAGCAGGCTGTCTGGCAGTGGGGCTTCCCTTGCTAGGGCCGCCAAAAACCATTCCCTCAGGTTTTCTTGCAGCTGGCATCGCCGGCGCACTGATAACCGAGTTCGCCGTCTGCGCCCTTCTAACTCTGATTTCCCTGTTGTGCTCCCGAAAAAGCGGCTCGGTGGCAATCTGCATTCTTGGCCTGATGGGCATGCTATTGTTTTCCATCTTTCTGCAAAGCAAACTAAGCGAGCCCGAATTTTACCCTGGCTATGACATGACGGTTAATGGCTATGTCCAAAGTACCGAAATGGTCCCCAATGGAAGCTATGTCCAAGGCGTCAAACGACAGATTTACGAGTTTCTGATGGATTTCCTGCCCACTGGCCAAATGTTGTCCTATGCCAATTTTGAAGTGCAAAAGCTTTGGCTGCCGCCTTTATATGCCTTGCTAATCTTTACAGTTTCCACAGGAATGGGGCTAACTATATTCCAACGAAAAGACTTGAAATGAGGTGAACCCTATGTTCCTCTGGCTGGCGTGCTTTGGTTTATCTCTGCTGTCCGTCATCTTGCTGATTAGATTGGTCTGGCTCAAGCACTGTTTAAAGCAGATAGACACCCAACTGGAGGAGCGGCTCACCGGCGACACCAACAACCCTCTTTTTCTTTCCTCTCGGGATCGGGATTTGCGGCGGCTGGCTAAGGAGCTGAACCGGCAATTATCTGTTTTACGCCGGCAGCATCAGCAGTATCTGCTAGGAGACCGGGAACTGAAAGAGACTATCGCCAATGTATCCCACGACCTGCGCACACCTTTAGCAGTTATCTGGGGCTATTTAGAGCTACTGGAACGAGAAGTACTTTCCCCCGACGGACAACAGTATCTTTCTTTGATTCAAAACCGGGCCCTCGCTATGCGGCAGCTTACCGAAGAATTTTTTCGCTACTCCATGGCAATCTCTCCGGAAAAGCTGCCCCAACCCGAGCCGATATGCCTCAATCATTTCCTGGAAGAGAGTCTGGCTCAATTCTACCCCGCTCTAACCCAAAGAGGCATCGCCCCTAAAATCTCTATACCGGAAAACGTTATATGGCGGCAGGCGCCTCGCGCTTCCTTGTTTCGCGTAATGGAAAATTTGCTGTCTAACGCACTAAAGTACAGCGATGGAGATTTAGAAGTATCGCTCTCTTCAGCGGGAGAAATCACGGTTTCCAACCATGCAGCCAAGTTAGACCCAGTACAGGCAGGCCG
>CATJIY010000014.1 GCA_949740695.1 uncultured Eubacteriales bacterium | reverse complement strand
CATCAAGGACCTGATTGACGACATCAACTGGCAGACCTCCATCACCGCCGATGTGCTGCGGGATGTGGCGAAGTTTGTCTTTGTACTGCGCAATTACGGTGGGCAGGACATTGCCCAGTTTACCCGGGAATTATACGAGGCCCTTGCCATTGAGGTAGAGGGTGATGGCGGCGTGGATAAGCTGGAGCCGTCCCTCAACATCGACGCGGTGATGGCGTTTCTGGAGAAGAACCGCCGGGACCTGTTCGATTTTGGAAACGGGGTAGACACCAAGGACCCCGACCTGGGCAATGCCAGCGGCACGGCCATCAGCTTCCGGTATATGGACCTGGACACCGACTGCACTGCCCTGGGGGCTGAGCTGCGGGGCGCCTTTGAAACCATGAAGGTGTTTCTGGACGCTGCCCTCGCCATTCTGGGCAGGGGGGATTTTACCGGGGATACTTTCGAGGTGACCTTTAATGCCGATATGCCGGTGAACGAGGGGGACATCATCCAGAACATCCGTAACAGCGACGGTATTATCAGCAGGCATACCCAGCTTGCCAACCACCCGTGGGTCAATGATGTGGAAGGGGAACTCCAGCGCATCAAGGATGAAAAGACCGAGGAAATGGAGGAGTTCGGGGCGCAGATGTTCGCCGAGGACTTCACCGGTGGCGGCCAGCAGCCGCAGCAGGGCGGTGGTATGAATGGCGACAAGTAATGACTACTGGGCCAGGAGAGCCGCCAAACTGGAGGAACGGGCCGCCAAACAGGGCGACACCATAGCGAAGCGTGCGCTTCGGCATTACAGGCGGGCAGCCAATGAGATCAAAGAAAAGGCCGAGGCTTTCTATGGCCGGTATGCCGCCGAGCAGGGTATCAGCTACGCCGAGGCGGTGAAGATCCTGCGTGGTGCGGATGCCAAGGTGTGGGCAAAGACCCTCGGCGAGTATGTGGACGAGATAGGCGCCCTGCCGGATGGTGACCTCAAGGCCCGGCTGCAGGCCGAACTGGATGCCCGGGCGTACAGCAGCCGGATCAGCCGCCTGGACGCCCTCAAGGCCCAGGTGGATATGGAAGTGGACCGGCTGATGGTAAGCCTGGAAAACGAGCTGCGGGAGGGCTTCAGCGGCCTGTACACCGACACTTATTACCGTAAGATGTTCGACATCCAGCAGCACGCCGGCAAGCTGTTTGATTTTGCACATCTCAACCGTGAACTTGTTGAAAACGCCCTGGCCTACCCGTGGAGCGGCGCAGATTTCTCCGGCCGGCTGTGGGAGAACAAGCGGGCGCTGCTCTTTAACCTCCGGGAAATTATGACCCAGGGGGTGATACAGGGCAAGGGTGTGCCGGCGCTGTCAAAAGAGCTGTCCGATAAGCTGGGCCAGAGCTTCAAGGTGGCCGAGCGCCTCATCCGCACCGAGGCCAACCACTTCCACAACGCCGCCGATGTGGCCGCCTACGAGGCCGCCGGCGTCAGGCAGTACGAGTATATAGCCACGCTGGACAGCCGCACCAGCGCCGTGTGTGCCGGGCTGGATGGCAAGGTGTTCGACATCGAGGATGCCAAGACCGGTGTCAACTATCCGCCCATGCACCCGTGGTGCCGGTCCACCACCGTGGAATATGACCCGGACGAGTGGAAGGACTGGGAGGCCATCGGCCAGCCCATGCCAAGGCGCATGACCTATGAGGAATGGGCGGCACGGCAGGGCATAGAGCCTGCCACAAAGCCGGCAGAAGTATTGAACACCGGCGGCGAAAGTGGTAAAATAAAGCTGAGCGAATCTCAAGAATATGCAATCAGCCGATATATTGGGCCGGAGAGTTATGCACTCAATGCTAAATTGCGTGAGGGCATTCCTCTAACTGACGATGAAGCGGCGTGGATGCACGATTTGGATTCTGCGTTGGAACTGTTCCCAAAATTTAAGGGAGATCTTATGCGAACGCTGGTCTTTGATGAAGAGGATGAGCTACAATCATTTTTGTGTCATTACTGCCATAAAGGCAATGTTACCGAAAACGCATACATATCGGCTTCCACTTTGAAGGACTATCATGAATCGCCTACTGTGCGGCTGCTGATCCATTCCAAATCCGGCCGGGATTTACGGGAGATTAATGTTTCAGAGCAGGAAGTATTGTTCCACCGTGGAACCACATTTTTTGTCAAAAATAGTCGGATTGTAGACGGCGTGATTGAAATGGAGGTGGAAGAGGTCAATGAGTAAGCTAACATTGGAAGAATTTAGAAAACTACCAAAAGATCAGAAAGCGGAGCGGTATAAAGAGCTTTCACCGCATGATATGTTCCTTTGGAGAATCAGCGAACCTACATATCCAACAGTTGTTTCCCGCAAGCCGCTTACCAAAGAGGAAGAGGAGGAGCAAAAAGAGTTCAACAGGCAGGTCGAACAGCTTATCCGTGAGAAATGGGGCAAACGCTAAAAGCTGTGTAAAAGTAAAACCGCCGCCAGCTGTCAGGCCGGCATCCAGATGCATGAATCCGGCGCAACGCCTCTTTTACCATCAGAGCGTGGCAGAGTACATGAGCGAAAATCCAAGGCAATTTGCAATCGAAGTTGTAGATACACTGATGGGATGGTGAGAAT
>CATJIY010000013.1 GCA_949740695.1 uncultured Eubacteriales bacterium | reverse complement strand
TGGTAGAGATTACGCCCAACCCGCCAAGGGATAAAATCGGCACAATCTGATCGTCATTTCCACTATAAAGAGCAAAGTCTGGCGGGCAGAGCGCTTTGGTTTTTAACATCAAACCAAAGTCTCCAGAAGCTTCTTTTACTCCGTAAATATTGGGATGTACCGCCAGCGCGGCATAGGTCTCAGCGGTAAAGCTCAGACCAGTGCGCGATGGCACATTATACAACAACATGGGAATCTCCGCTTCATCAGCCACGGTCTGAAAATGACGGATCAATCCTGGCTGGGTAGGTTTGTTATAATAAGGGGTGACCACCAACACCCCTTGTGCCCCCAGCCGGCGAGCCGCCCTGCAAAGAGCCAGTGTATGCCGGGTGTCATTTCTCCCGGCTCCTGCCAGCACCGGAACTCTGCCGTCCACTCGACAAAGCGTGAAATCAATGACCGTCTCCCACTCTTGGTCGCTCAGCGTAGCGCACTCGCCAGTGGTAGCACATATTACTAAGCCGTCCGTTCCTGCTTCCAACTGCCAGTCAATAAGCGCCCCCAGATGATTCAGCTCCAACGCTCCTACGCTGTCAAAGGGCGTAATCATAGCGGTGGCGCTGCCAGTAAAAATCGGTTTTTTCATTCTTGCATCACCTCTCTGGGAAAAGGCTATGCGTCAGAAGGCGAGGTTATGTTCGCCGCTTTTGCCCTCCGTTTTTTCTTAACCAGATCAACAATGACCGCTGCCGCCGGCCCCACCAGCAACAAAATCACAACTACCGCTCCACCGGAAGTACGCCAGCGCCGGTGTTGCGTATTCCAGCTTAGCGAAGCGTTCGCCACTGAAAGCAATACCAACACTGGCGCATACCATTGCTTCCATCGGGGCTTCCAATAAATCAAGCACTCCTGTACATATCGCAAACAAAGCGCCGCCCGAAAAGGCTGACTGAATACAAAAGCCGAAGAAATTAGAATCTCACTATGCTGCATCGCGTTGGCTGCCGCAAAACTTGGGAACCGAAACATCTCCATCATCGCAGCCCCTAAAACGGCAGTGATCCGTAAATTTAATAAACTCAACATCAGGCAAGCGCTCACACCCGCCCATAGCACGCTTTTTTCCCATTTTTTCGGCGCGGAGCCCCCCAACGCGGCAATGGGGAAAAAAGCAGGCACCAGCTCGGAAACCGCGCCGCCGATCCCGCCTCGAATCAGCAAATCATTGGATTCCTGAAGGATCGGCAATAGCCGCCGCAAATCCATTTTTGTAATGGTCAATCCCAAACTCAGTAATAAAAAAGCCGCTGTCAGCGGAAAGATTCCCCAAGCAGTTTTCCCCAGACTGCGAAGATTGCAAGCCAACAGGAAAAAGATCACTAAAGTCAGCAAAAGCGCGTTGCCCCAAGCGCCGGCATCATTCAGATCATTGATCGCGATAAAGTCAGCAAACTGTCGAATAGCATCTCCCGCCATTGAAACCGCCAGTAAGCAATAAACGACAGTCAGCGCGCCGCCCACTTTTGGACCCAGGGAGGAAACAAAAATTGCTCCTGCGCACCGTTGCTGGGATACCTTCATATATAACACATATACCGGAATAGTCAACAATCCCATCAATAGATAAATTAACCAGCCATTTTGTAGGCTGCGAACCTCATTTCCCGTAACTAAATTGCCAAGCAAAAACAAAAATAACAGAAAAAAAATCTGCCTTGCTGTGACACTCTCACGATTCATCAGCCTTTTCCTCCTCTCCCTGATTTCCATTGGTCGACCAGACCCGTCCCCAAAGCATATGGCGTACCTCCACCTGAATCTCTATTGGGTAGGAGGAAAATTTCTCTGGCCATTGGTCTTTCAAGTTTTCCCATTCTTCCGGGTGGGTGCGGTAAATCACATTACCAAAACCCACTGCATCACATTGCAGCTGTTGGAGACGATCCAGCAAGGAACGGCACTGGTTTGCCATGGCTTCTTCTGCCAGCTGAATCAACCGCTCTTCCTCATCCTCATTTTCTAAAGATTTTAAAGTAATCGTGAATTGGATCTTCCCTTTTTCAGGTGTAGCGTGAATGGTTCGTTTCAATTGGTCGACTTCTAAAAAAGCTTCCCCTACATCCAGCGTTCCGCCGCTTTTTCCCCGCATCCACAGCAACAAACGAGTGTCTTGCTCCCCCAACACTGAAAGCATTTGATCTCCTTGAAATAATGCGGTTCCAGCCAAAACGCATACCTGCTCTTGATTATTTTCCCGCATTTCCAAAAACGGAAGAATTCCTTCAATCCCTGGTGATTGAATCTCTTCATAAAACGTGCAGATATTTAGATCTGGAGACATGCACATCTGTATCCCCTCTTGAATCATATCCTCCATCTCCACGCTGTGCAAATCACTAATCACCGGCTTGGCCTGAAGAATTTCGGCGGCAGTTTCCTTTGCTACCGCCAGCCGCAAAGAAAATGGAAACTGCGTCCCGCGTAAAAGCTCTTCCAACAGCGGATTCAGGCCCTGTTGAGCTGTTTCACGCCCCGCCACGACAATTTGTAGATGGTTGCAATAAAGAGAACGTCCTGTCATAGAGAGC
>CATJIY010000012.1 GCA_949740695.1 uncultured Eubacteriales bacterium | reverse complement strand
CTGGTCATAGGCGGCGGGCAGGGTGGACAAACGGGACAACCCCCGCCGGGCCAGAAAAAGGTAATTCTCGGCCTCGTGCCAGCTCAGTTTGGCGATGTCCCGGTCAATGCGTTCAGCCTCAACGGGCTGGTATACCGGCACCAGCTCCAGGATGCCGGTCAGGTCTGCTTTTATCAGCTTTTTCATGGGTCACGCTCCTTGTCTTATCCTTCTGTGCAGACTGAACCTCTGCCTTTACTCGGGGCAGATCCGCCTCGATATGGGTACACAGCTTCAATTCCCGGCGCAGCCCCCGGAGGCGGGTGGTGATGGCGGCGATATCCTGGGCAATGCCCTCCCCGCCCCGTCCGGCCCGTTTCGCGTTATAGAGGCCCCGGCGCCGGTCTGTCAGAGCGTCGATTTCCGTTTGCAGCGCATCATACTGCATGGACAACTGCTCCGCTGTTTCAATGCGGTTCTTCATCAGATAGATAAACTGCCGTTGGTATCGGTCAAACTTCCTGATTTCATCCCGCAACAAAAAAGCCGACCGATTTCTCGGACGGCGTGCTGGAACTTTCCCCAACAGGTATAGGTACTTAAAATAGAGGGCGCGGAAGCCTTTCAACTTTTGCGGTTTATGCCGGGGCATACTGCCCTGGAGGCGGTATCGGCGGCCACGGTTCAACAGCAGGAGCGGGGCCTTGGTCGGAGACTGGGACGGTGGGGCCTCGCCGGAACGGGTAGCAGAAATGCGGGTCTGCAAATCCTCCTCGGTGTAACCCTCCCCCAAACTGTTCAGGCGGATAAACCTGTCCCCGCCGGGTGGCTTTATGGCGGTATGCTTCACATTCGGGCCGTTCTTCACCTGGTAGCCCATGCGCCGAAGCTGCTCCAGAAAAGCGCGGTAGGTAAACGACTGGCCGATGGCCGTGTCGATATCCTGACGAATCAGGGTCCGGACGGTGGGGCGTCCTTCTCTCTCCGCCTGCCACTCGCTGTACTGTTTCCCTTTTCCGTCCGGGTCAATGACAGACAGGCCATGGGCTATGCTGGTTTCGTTGGAAATGCCCCGGATATCACCGAAGTAATCATGGAACGTATTCTTATATTTTGTCCCGTCCACGAAAGACACCGAATTAAACACGATATGGCAGTGGATGTGTCCACGGTCCAGGTGGGTAGAAATCACCGCCTCATAGCGGTCCCCCAGCAGACGCTGGGCAAACTCAACGCCAATGGTGTGAGCCTGTTCCGGCGTCACCTCGCCGGGGGCATAGGCGTGAATCAGGTGGTAGCCCAAAACGCCGCCCTGCTTTCCCCATCGCCGCTTGGTGTCCCGCATATCCTGGAGGGCGCGGGACAGCTCGCAGTTTAGCGCGGTTTCCAGTACAGTCCCGCCGTCTGGCAGGGTATTCTTTTCGGAACGGCTGATATAGTCCAGCGCGGCGGAGAGGTCGGTTTTTTCATGGTTCAGCACATATGCCATACAGCGGTCCAGCCGGGAGCGAATGGGAATGATTTTGTCGTAGGCCATCAACTTTTCCTTTCCTAAACTGCTTTCATTTCAGCCTATTTTGTTGTATAATACTTTTGACCCTTATACTTTTAGCTTTGGAGGAAATCAAAATGATGGATCAGTATTTAGCAGCTTTTGCAGAGATTGACGTACAAGAAATATCTTATATTCGTTTCATGCTCCCAGAGCTTGATACTGGGAGAAATGACATTGAAATAACAGCCGATTATGGCATATCCGCAAGTAGCGCAGAAACGATAACCGCAAATGTTTGGGCACGAATTGGGGACAGCGCAATAAAAGGATATCTTTGCTCCGTAGATGTTCCAAAAATTGATGTGGAGAAAAACGGGTACGGAGAAATCGTAATGGCGATAAACAAAGATAAGACTTTCTATGAACGGCTTGCTGGATATTTGAAATTTGCAAACAGTTTCTAATCTGTTTATAGTGCCTCCTTTACCAATCGCCACGCTTGACGGATCAGACGGGCGGCCTCGTCAATGTCGGCCCGGTCAGCGGCCTTTTTGATGTTGGTGTTGTGGGCAATCTGATTCACATTGGCGCCGATGGCGGACAGTTCCCGGAGCAGGGCGGCGTAGGTGTCGGGGGGCCGGGGGCGAAGCTGTGTGCCCATCACCAGCTTGCGGAGCACCGGCTCCATTTTCAGGCCGGTGGTATTGGACAGCTCTTTCAGGTGGGCATACTCGGCGGCGTTCAGCCGCAGGGTGATGGTTTTATGGGGGGTGATGGCGGCGTCCTCCTTTCAGCGCACAGCCCGTTTTTTCGTCCGGCTGCGCGAAACACATTTCGGCGTGGTCTTGCCGGATTCCCTTGCTTTCCAATATTCGGGATTCCATTGTTGCAGGTCCTCATTGAGAGCCTGTTCAAATGCGGCAGGATTAGAGATACGCTCAGGTATCTTCCACAACTTTTTGTCCAGCAGTTCACGAAGGACAACGTTCTCTTGGCTATCCTCCTCAAAACACAGATAACCCCCTTCACGGAAGCCGCATTTCCGTGCCGCCGCACTGAGATAAAATACGGCCTGGGATTCTACCATGATTCCGCCG
>CATJIY010000011.1 GCA_949740695.1 uncultured Eubacteriales bacterium | reverse complement strand
TCAGGACAATTACGAATCCTTTAAAAATATCGCCCTGAGCCAGGTGGACAATCTGGCATACTCCAGTTCCGGTTCTTTCAACGATCCGGATATGCTGATTGTGGGTATGTACGGCAAGGGAAACGTCGGCTTCGGCGGATGTAACGACACTGAATATCGAAGCCATTTTGCCCTGTGGTGCATGTTTGGAGTGCCGTTGATGATGGGCGGCGATATGCGGAATATGAGCGACGCCAGCCGTCAATTGCTGCTCAATAAAGAGCTAATCGCCATCAACCAGGATGAAGAATGCCGCAACCCTGTGGCGTTTGTCAAAAATTCTCACCGCAATGACGGAGCCCGCCTGATTCTATTCCGTCATTTATCCAACCATGAATTTGCTTTAGGCTACTTTAATCTGACCGATCATGACGATCCGGGCCGCTCCTTTGACGGAGGGTTCTCTTTAGGAGAAATCGGAATTCCTTATGGCTGCAACTACGGACTGGAACTGACCGACATTTTCACCGGAGAAAACTTAGGGGTCAAAAGAGACGAGTTTGCGCCGGCCATTGAAGCGCATGGATGCAGAGTTTACCGCTGCAAGCTGGTCAAGGCAGACTGAGATATCCGAAAGGACGATTTTGTGTGGAAAGCTGCTGTCGGAATTGTGGACGGGCCTTAACCCCGGACGAAATTGCAATTTACCGGAGAATGGTCAACCGGGGCGCGACAGATTTTTTGTGCATCACCTGTTTTGCTGAGGCGTATCATGTGCCTGAAAAGTTAATCCAGGAAAAAATTGAACATTTCCGCGCGATGGGCTGCACGCTTTTTTCACCAGGGGAGAGTCCGCCCCGCGACGGGTAAATAATGACATGAAAAACGAATAGCCGGCTTAGGAGTTCTGGTTTTGCTATAAAGGCAAAGCCAAAACCCGGACGCCGGCTATTTGTTGTCTTTTGGACAAATATTAGACTGTTGTATTCCAATTCGGTCTGTGTTATGATAGAATTGATTTGACAGAGCAGACCGGCATAAAAATGAAAAAACGTTATTTGCGCCGCCCAAATAGCAGGCAATGGGATGTTAATAGGGCATATTATCAAAAGGGAGGAAAACATCCGATGTTCACCAAACGTTATTTTGACAAGACTGCCGATGGGCAGTCGGTATTTTTATTTGAAAACAGCAATTCCAATGGAATCAAGGTACAGATCCTCAGTTATGGCGGAACGGTCGTTTCCCTTCAGGTTCCCGACAGGCAAGGCAAAATAAGGGATGTCGTGTTGGGCTATGATACGCTAAAGAGTTATGAGAATCAGGACAAATATCTAGGCGCTTTGGTGGGAAGATGCGCCAACCGCATTGGCGGGAGCTGCTTTTCCATTTCTGGAAAAAGGTATCTGCTTTCCTCCAATGAAAATAAAAATCACCTTCACGGAGGAATGACGGGATTTGACAAAAAAATTTGGGCAGACCAAATAGAAGGGGAGAACTTAATCCTCTCCTATCTGAGCCCTCATGGGGAAGAAGGGTATCCTGGAACCCTGACAACAAAAGTGACCTACTCTTTATCCGAACAAAATGAACTGTGCATTACTTATGAAGCGGTTTCCGATCTGGATACAGTGGTCAGTCTAACCAATCACTGCTATTTTAACTTAAACGGCCACGACAGCGGCAAAATAGAGGGGCATTTTTTGAAAATCAATGGAGATCAGATCACGCCGGTAAATCGTGAGATGATTTCATTGGGAACCTCCCTTCCGGTGGCCGATTCCCCTTTTGATTTTCGAGAGTTCCACCCCATTGGGGAAAGAATCCACGACACTCATGAACAGCTGCGCATCGGCGGCGGATATGACCACAACTATATCCTCAACGGGCAAGGAATGCGGCTGGCAGCGGAGCTTATGGGAGATGAAAGCAAAATTAAAATGCTTGTATACACCGATATGGATGGCATGCAGCTCTATACCGGCAATTTCCTAAAAGGAGCCCCAGCGGGAAAAAACGGAGCGGTCTACCAAAATCGAGACGCTGTCTGCTTAGAAACCCAGTTCCTGCCAAACGCCGTCAACTGCCCGGATTTTCCTTCCCCCATACTGCGCGCTGGAGAAAACTATCATCGCCAAACGATTTACCGGTTTGAAACCATAGAATAGGAGAGAGTTCTGTTGAAACAGCAAATCACCAAGTTGCAGCAATTGCTGAAGAAAAAGGGCGCGAACGTTTATCTGGCCTCCGCGTCGGATTTTCATCAATCGGAATATATCAGCGACTATTTTAAGGAACGGGAATATCTCTCCGGGTTTACCGGCTCCGCCGGGACGCTCGTAGTCACTGCAAAAGAGGCCTTCCTTTGGACCGACGGGCGCTATTTTATCCAAGCAGAACAGGAACTTCAGGGAAGCGGAGTGCATTTGTTCAAATCCGGAGAGGAAGGGGTTTTGACGGTAACTGAATTTTTGTGCAGCCACTTAAAGCCTGGACAGAAGTTGTCGTTTGACGGTAGGATGATTTCCGCTAAAACAGGGCTCCAGCTG
>CATJIY010000010.1 GCA_949740695.1 uncultured Eubacteriales bacterium | reverse complement strand
CCATTTAGAAATTGCTTTATCAGTAACATGCAGTTGTTCGGCTAGCTGGCGCTGGGTCATATTCCGTTCCTTCCGAAGCCGGGCAATCTGCCGGCCCATTTTTACAGGGTCCATAGGCGCCTCCTTTCTCAATAAAATTCATTTTACCCGATTTTTTGCCCATACACAAGAAACGATTGGTAGAGTTTCCACACCGGTCCGAATCATCTTGTTTTTTTGCCTTATTTGTGGTATCCTGACCTTGCCTCATCGGGCAGAAGGAGAGTGTATCATGAATTATCGAATTAGCTTGCCGGCGCGGTTCTCCCGGTGACAGACCGTCCGGTTTCCCCGGGAAGGAAGGATTTTCTTCCCCATGCCGCCGGGGCCGCGCTCCTGGCCGTTATCCGTTAGTCTACTATGAAGGAGCAAATTATGAATCAAACAGAGTTCAAAAAACAATGGCAGCTTGCCTTTGCCGCTGCGCAAATTCATGGCTGGGATTTTTCTCCAATTGAGAACCGTTATCAGCAGGACCCGCCCCCATGGGACTACCGGCAGGAAGTTTTGTCCGTTTTAGCGCCAGAAAGCCGGATTTTAGACATGGATCCCGGCGGCGGGGAATTCTTACTCTCCCTGGGGCATCCGCCCCAGCTTACCGCCGTTACCGAGGGTTATCCCCCCAATGTGGAACTGTGCCAGCGAGAGCTGGCTCCCTTAGGGATTCAGGTGGAAGCGGTTTCTCCTGGAGGACCGCTGCCCTTTGCCTCCCAACAGTTTGATCTGGTGCTAAACCGCCATGGAGCCTTTGATTCCAGAGAAGTCTATCGGGTGCTCAAGCCCGGCGGACGGTTCCTTACCCAGCAGGTAGGAGAGCAAAACGATCGGGAGTTGATCTCCCTTTTGTTGCCTCATGCCCAGCCTGGTTTTCCCGGGTGGAATCTGACAAACGCCGCCGCCAGTCTAACCGCCCAAGGCTTTGTTTTAGAACGGCAGGAGGAAGCTTTCCCTGCCATTTGTTTTTACGATACCCCCGCCCTGGTATGGTTCGCCGCTATTTTGCCCTGGGAATTCCCCGGCTTTTCGCCAGAGAATTGCCTTAACCAACTGACAGAGGCCCAGACCATCCTGGAGCGTGAGGGCGCTCTCAGTGGGCGCGCCCACCGGTTTTTTCTTATGGCAAAAAAGCCGAAAGACAGCCCCTGCTTCCGGCAGGCAACCAACAGCGATTTAAACGCCTTGCTGACCCTTTATCGAGACTGCGCCGCACACGCTTCTACCCACGGAAACTTCGGCTGGGACGAAAACTACCCCAACCGGGAGTTTGCTCAATTTGACCTAGACCATCAGGGGCTGTTTGTATTGGAGTATCAAGGACAACTGGCGGCAGCCGTTACCCTATTGCCTACCGACGATCTGGACGAACTGGACTGCTGGACGCCGGCCCGCTCTTGCGCTCTCACCCGGTTATGTGTCAGTCCTCAGCTGCAAGGCCGGCATTTGGCCCAGCAGTTGCTGGACAGCGTCTTGGAGGAAGCCCGCCGACGGGGCTATACCGCCACCCGGCACCTTTCCCTGGCGTCCAATCTTGCTAGTAATCGACTCTATCAAAGAATGGGATTTGTTCAAAAAGGGCAGGCCCATCTTTATGAGCAAGACTTTTTGTGCATGGAGCGGCTGCTATAACGATTTTTTTATCATTACGCCTTTCCGTTTCGCATAAAATATTGATATTCCTCCTTGAAACAGGAAAACTATTCATATTACAATTCTCGGGCTACGCCGCCCAAAAATTTTTTGGAGGTAGATCCATGGAACTGAAAGGAAGCAAAACTGAGCAAAATCTGATGACCGCCTTTGCCGGGGAAACACAAGCCAGAAGCAAATACACCTATTTTGCTTCAGTGGCAAAAAAAGAGGGCTATGAACAGATCGCCGCCCTCTTTACCGAAACTGCCGACAATGAAAAGGAGCACGCTAAACTGTGGTACAAAGCTCTGGGCCTGCTGGGCGATACCGCCGCTAACCTTCAGCACGCCGCTGAAGGGGAACACTATGAATGGACCGATATGTACGCCACCTTTGCCCGCGAGGCTGAGGAAGAAGGTTTTACCGCTTTGGCGGCCCAATTCCGCCAGGTAGGCGCCATTGAAAAAGCCCACGAAGAGCGGTATCTTGCTCTGTTAGAAAATGTCCAAATGCAGCAAGTCTTTGAAAAGAGCGAACAAGTGATGTGGAAATGCCGCAACTGCGGCCACTTGGTGGCAGGGAAAAAAGCGCCTGACGTTTGTCCTGTGTGCAACCATCCCCAGAGCTTCTTCGAAATCAATTGCAAAAATTATTAAACATCTACCGCCGCACAAAGTCTTTAAAGCATCTTCCCATAAAGCAAACCTATGAATTTCTGATGTTTTTGCCGGTTGCAAGGAAAAAAATTGCAGACAGGTTGGCGCGCGTTAAAAATTTTCCATTCACCAATCCGTAAATTTCAAGAAAAATCCTGCGTTTGTTTGCGCCTGCATAAACAAATCCTGGTACT
>CATJIY010000009.1 GCA_949740695.1 uncultured Eubacteriales bacterium | reverse complement strand
TTGCGACGCGCACCCGGAATATCCGAATAACCGGGCCGTGCACGCAATCAAGAACATCAACCGGGTTTTCGACGAGCTGATGAAAACGGGAGGATTCCTTTAAGGCTCGCGGAAATATAACGAAGAAAGGAAAGGTACAATATGGAACTGTCTGTTATTATCACCATCATCGGCGTCTTGGTGGCCCTGACCAATATCGTGGTCCAGGTCCTCAAGACCTCCACCTATGAGAAGCTGCCCACGAACCTGCTGGCGCTGATCGTCGCCGAGGTGCTGACCATCGGCGTCGGACTTGCCTACTGCCAGATCAACGCGATCCTGCTGGCCTGGTACATGGTCGCGGCCCTGGTCGTTGCCGGCTTTATGGTGGCCTACGCGGCCATGTTCGGCTTTGACAAGCTCAAGGAAATTATGAACTGGAATACTCGAAAATAATCTTTCCTTCTGGCCGGTGCAAATATATGCACCGGCCAGAAGGCTTTCAAAGAAGGTGCGCGCATGAAAATTGTATTAACTGCTTTATGTGCTTTAGCGGTTGGCGTCGCCCTGGGTGTCATTTACTGCGAAGCCACCTATCGCCATTTGCGGAAGCGCTTGAAGGAGCTGCGATCTGGCCGGGCGCGTCCTAACATCATCCGGTCGATTACGAGGTTCCTGTTTGTCACCGCGCAAGTATTTGCAATCGTGTGGGTTACATGGTCGTATGTGATTTCGACCTACTCCACCGTTGTATTATTGCAGCCATTTCCAGCTGAAGAGCTTTCCAGGGAGGCAGTCAGAACTATTATCGGCGTTGGCTTTCTGAAAGTGCTGGAGAATGTGTTTGAGCACAATGAAGGCTCTGTATTTGGCAAGAGCAAACAAGAAAATGATTCGCCTGAAGGAGGCGAGGAAGGAGGGGCCGGATAAGTGAATACTGAAGAAAAAATCTGGAGTTACCTGAAGGCGCAGGGCCTCACGGACGCCGGGGTCGCCGGTCTGATGGGCAACCTCTACGCTGAGAGCGGGTTACGGCCCAATAACTTACAAAACAGCTATGAGGGCCGACTGGGTATGGCCGACGCCGAATATACCGAGCTCGTGGACAAGGGCTGCTACACCAATTTTGCTGGAGATCGGGCCGGGTATGGCCTTGCTCAGTGGACCTATCCGACCCGCAAGCAGGCGCTCCTCAACTTCGTCAAAACGATGGGGCGCTCGATCGGCGACTTGGAGGCGCAGCTCGGTTTTCTTGTTACGGAGCTGGCCGGGAGCTTCCCCCGCGTTCTGGCCGTTCTCAAGTCTGCG
>CATJIY010000008.1 GCA_949740695.1 uncultured Eubacteriales bacterium | reverse complement strand
GTACCATTGCCTCCATCGGGCTCTCCCGACATTCGGTGCAGAATGGTGACAATCATACCGCGGGTCGTGGTTTGACTGGGAGAAAACGCGCTGGCGCTAATGCCGTTCATCAATCCGTTTTTCCAAACATACTCCACAGCGCTTTCATACCAGCTTCCCGGCTCCAAATCGGAAAAAGGCATCCCTGTCCCTTCACTCACCTGGATAAATACCGCCGAAATCTGAACGTCTGCCCCTGGCATCCGAAAGGTATATTTACCACCTGTCCCGCTGGAAACTGTTACAGCCGCTCCTTTTTTTCCAGTAACAATCAACTCAGACAGTTGCCATCCTGGATTGGGGTTTACCGTCAACGTAACTAAGCTTCCCGAAGCAGCTTGCTTGCGATTGGCAGTAACGCTGCCGCCCAAAGAGGGCGCAATTGACAAATCATATTGTGGGTTGGAGGAGGAATCTTCCTCCTGGTCCTCCTCCCGATCCTCTTCCCAATCCAGCTCTTCCTGCTCATACAACAATTCTGCGCCGCTATCCAGCAGCTTCAATCCAGACGCCTGAGAAATTGATCCCTCACTCAACCAGCCCAATACCAGCCGCTCCTCCTTGGCCAGCACAGTTTTGGAAGTAAGATACAAGGTGACTTCGTCTCCTTCCTGCCGGATGGTGTGATATCGGCCTGCCCCTTCCAACAGGGGATCAAAAGTAAACTGATCGTCCTCCTGCTCTAGCGTGAGGGTAATTTGAACCCCGCAACAGCCTTCTGGCAAATCTTCCAAAACAACCAACATTCTGCCGCTCTTTTGTTCCTCTAGAACCAGCTGTGGATCTGCCCCGCGAGCCGACGCCGGAAAAGGCAGTACTGCCAACACCAAGCCAACAGCCAGCGCCGCCACGCCCCAGATCTGTAATCTTTTTTTCATAATATACCTCATTTCAAAAGCCCTGTTAGCGTCACCTGAGGCAAGTCCTCCCCCTCCGGGAAGCTGATCCACAACGTCCTGCTAACTTCCCGGCGATGAGAGGGATCCGTATCATTGGGCGTATCTGTCCGATAAAGTGTCATTTGAATCTCTAACGGATAATCGTCCGTAACGCCGCTTTCCTCATTCAAAGCCTTTTCTGCCTCCATATCCGGAACAAAGAGGAAGAAGCCGTCGCTAATTTCACTTACCGCTCCGTCCGCAGGAATTTCAGCAAACATCAGGCCATAGCCATTTACTGACCGCTGAATAGTGGTAACCTCATTAGCCTCCTGCGCCTCGGCAGTGGTATTGTAACGGGCTTTCAGTTCTAATGTGTTATACCGGGGATCACCACGATAACTGCCTAGTACCACCAGAGTCCCAGCGGGAACCACCTCGTCCTCCTGATCTCCATAACGGTATTCCTTTGCCAACTGCCCTACTGCAGCCTGACTGAAAAAATCAATCCGATCGCCAGGATAATCCAGCAGTTCGGCCTTTGCTTCATTGGGCAACCCAGTGATTTCTATCTGCTGCGCATCATATGTCCACATGCGCGTATCTTCCGCTCCGGCCCCTGGCTTTTGGAAATAAACGATCATTTCATCCCCAGAAAGATTCCCGGAACAAGCAGAAATCCAGCCACCCTGCTGACCCTGTACTCGAACGGTATAACTACCGGAAAGACTGGTTCCTGTAATCTTCACGCCGCTAACCGCGGTAAGCCGATTCATCTCCGCCAGCCAGGTCCCATCCGTTTGTGTGACTTTATAATTAGAAGCTGGGATAACTACCTCATGGGCAATGCGTATCTCCGGGCAGGCAACTTCTGTTCCCAAGTTACCCAACAGATCTACTGGCACTGCTGAATAGGTATAAGTCAAATTATTAGCCGCTCCCAAATCATCTGTATAACTTCCATCTTCCGTAAATCCGATAGATTTCCCATCCTGACGAATTTCATAACCTAAAATGGATTCCGGTTTCGTATTTACCGCAGTCAGCTTCACTTGACTGCCCTCTACCAAAGCGGTAAGGGTAGTACTTCCAGTGTTCGCCGGCTGACCTGCCAATCGGTAGCTGCGGGAAGCATCATTTAAATACCAGAGTGCGCGGGACTCTGCGGGATAGCCTTTTTCTTGAAGGATCTGAACCGCTTCCGAACTCAATTCCATACCCCAACGAGTAAAAAATTCGGTAAGGTTTTGTCCAGCGATCTGGCTGGCGATTAACGCCACCCGATCATCATAGGAAAAACCGCTATAGGTGCTGCTCTTCCATAACTGAAAGAATTGGTTATAAAAATTCAGCGGCTGGTCCGCACCGTCATAAGCCAAATGAAGCTGCCAATACATTCCTAGCTGGACAAACACATTATTAGCGGCTCCTGGCCGTCCTGCAGACGTCTTTGCGTAAATAGCCGGCCAAATATTACTGTTGGTTAAGCGTGTGGGCAGGTCCATAGAACCGCCGTCCCATGCTTGAATAGCCAAAGAATAAATATTATTCGTAATCTCCGCCTTGCCCAATTTATCCATATTATGGCCGATT
>CATJIY010000007.1 GCA_949740695.1 uncultured Eubacteriales bacterium | reverse complement strand
GCTGCTGCCTTATCAATATCGCAGTGAGCCGGTAATCAGCGGCTTTTTAGAAGGGTTTCCCTATGCGGCGGAGGACAACGGCGGCAAGGGCTTTGCGATAGGGGATCGAATCGTTCGGGTGAATGATTTTCATATTTTCACCATGTCGGATTTTACCACCGCCATGGCGTATGACAGCGATGGCCGGTATGACATCACGATTAAGCGGGATGGAAAAACCATCCGGCTGGAAGATTTTGAAATGAAAGCTACCGTTTTGGACCCGGAAAACGGCAGTCATCTTTATGGTTTTCAGTTGACTAGTCGAGAGATGAGCCTGCTGGGAAAAGTGGGTTATGCAGGCAGAACCGCTATGACCTATCTTCAATCAGCGGTGCTGGGCATTAAAATGATGATTACCGGACAGGTGGGTACGCAGGATATGATGGGAACGGTGGGCATTGCCAGTCAGATGGGGCAAATGGCTCGCACGTCTATGGCTTCCATGTGGAGCTTTGTGGCTTATATCAGCATCAACTTGGCGTTTGTCAATCTTCTGCCGATTCCGGCGTTGGATGGCGGTAAAGTGCTTTTTCTGCTCATTGAACTGGTGCGGGGGAAGAAGCTGGATCCCAAGTATGAAGGCGTGGCTTCGCTGGCTGGTCTGGTGTTAATTTTGGCGCTGTTCCTCTTTGTCACCTATCACGATATTTTGCGGCTGGTACGGTAAGATGGCAAGCAAACGGCAGATACAGGTGGGAAATCTGACCATTGGCGGCGGCGCTCCGCTAGTGATTCAATCCATGTGTAATACAAAGACCCAGGATACAGATGCTACTGTAGCGCAGATTCGAGAACTAGAGCGGGCAGGCTGCCAGTTAGCGCGGGTGGCAGTGCCTGATTTGGAGGCGGCTCAGGCAATCCGAACAATTCGGCGGCAGGTAACGATACCATTGTGCGCGGATATTCACTTCGATTACCGGTTGGCGCTGGAAGCGGTAAAAAACGGTGTGGAGAAAGTTCGGATCAATCCCGGCAATATCGGAGAAAAAGCCAAAGTAAAACAAGTGGCAGACGCCTGTAAGGCCGCTGGCGTGCCTATTCGAGTGGGGGTCAACGGGGGGAGCGTTGATAAAGATTTGCGGGAGCGTTATGGAGTTACGCCAGAAGCTTTGGTTATCAGCGCGCAAAGAAATCTGGAACAGCTGGAAGATTGCGGTTTTTTTGACAGTTGTGTTTCTCTCAAGCTTTCTAATGTGTTTGGCACAATTCAGGCCTATCGGCTGATGGCGCAGCGTTGCGAATATCCGCTGCATATTGGCGTTACCGAGGCAGGGGGCCAAAAGATGGGTACTTTGCGGTCGGCTGCGGCTTTTGGAGCGTTGCTTTGCGATGGCATTGGGGATACCCTTCGGGTTTCTCTTACCGCTCCCCCCATAGAGGAAGTTTTCGCGGCAAAGGATATTTTAAAGGCGCTGGATCTTCACCAGCAGGGGGCAAGGATTGTTTCTTGCCCCACCTGCGGTCGGACGCAAGTGGATTTGATTGCCTTGGCGGAACAGGTGGAGCGGCGGCTGCAAGCGCTGCAATCCCGTATTACCGTAGCGGTAATGGGCTGTGTGGTAAACGGCCCCGGCGAGGGTCGGGAGGCTGATGTGGGTATCTGCGGCGGCAAAGGCGAGGGCTTGATTATGCGAAAGGGCCAAATGGTAGATAAGGTACCCGAGGACCAGCTAGTAGGCCGGCTGATGGAAGAAATTGCAGAAATGACAGGAGAGCGGATATGAGCGCAAAATTGCGGGATCTGTTTCCAAACGCGGCCGGGAACTCGCAGGTTTGGGAGAGCTTGGTGGCAGAAGTGGCCCCCCGGGAGGGGGGCCTTTTGGTGCAGCTGAAAAGCAGTATTCCGGTGGACCAGGTTGATTTGGAGCAGGCTAGAGTGGCCATTTGCCGGGTCTATGGAGTGACCGGCGTTAGGCTGGCGTGTCCGTTGGATCAGGAACAAGGAAAAGGGACCAATGGTTTGGAAGAAAACTTTTCAGAAGAGAAAGTAGCAGCAGTCACGGAAGAAGATGTTTGGATGGCCAGCTTTTCCGAGCAGGAGCCGCCGCCAGAAGAGGAGCTGCCTTGGCAGATCGAGCCGGAATTGCCGCCGGAGACGCTGGAGACAGAGATTTTGGCGGAAACGCCTGTCCCTGTTTGTTCGGTTCAGGGGGCGGGGGAAAGGCTTTTGGAACAATTT
>CATJIY010000006.1 GCA_949740695.1 uncultured Eubacteriales bacterium | reverse complement strand
CCGCCGCGAGGTGCGTCTTGCCCGTCCCGTTGGTGCCCTCTATGTAGAGGCCGTCACCCCTGGCCTGATGGTAAGCGAAGTTGTCCGCGTATTCTTTGGCTATCTCGTAGTTTTTCTTGCGCCCCGGCGTATCAGTGCGGAAGTTCGGGAATGTCCGCTGCTGGAAGCGCTTCTTGATACCGCTCTGCCCGAGGAGTTGTTCTACCTGCTGCTGGATGGACCTCCGGCGTTTAGCCTCTGCCTCACGCTGGGCCTCCTCTGCCGCCTGCCTGTCCTTCTCCTTCCAGTAGGCCGTCGCCTGCTCGCAGTCACAGCGCGGTAGTACCGGGTTCCAAATGGCTATCGCGTTGCCGAACAACAGCCCACGGGGTTCCAGCGTCTTCCCGCAGTATTCGCATTTCCCCGTTGCCGGGGGAGGCTGCTTCCAGCGAATACCGCGCTCCTGCGCCTGTGTCGGTGTGATGAAGTAGTTATTGTCCTTTGAAGCCTCCCGATGGTTTGAAGGCTCCGGGAGCTGTTGGCTGGCAACCGGTACCTCCACTATTGATTTCAGTCCCATAGCTGATACCTCTTTCATCTGAATAATTCCCGTCAATGACCTTCGCCATGTTGCTGTCCTTGACAAGCCAATCAAAGGTTGCCTGCCAATTCCTATCGTTCTTGCCCTTCAAGAAGCCGCTGGCCTCCGCCTTTTGGAAAAGTTCTCTGAAACTCTCCAACGTATAGCCGTTCGCAAGCCGCGCCTTGATCGCCTTTTTCCGCGCTTCCGAGAGGCTTCTAAGGCGGGGGAAGGAAACACAGATTGAGTTGTAAAGCGCCGCAACCTCGTCGCATACCCCCTGTTGATTGCTCTGACTGCCTTGATTGCTCTCAGGCTTTGCTGGACTGCTTGTTGCCCCTGCTGTCGAGGCTTTTGCTGCGGCAAATTGGGCATTCGTCGCGGTTGAACCCTTTTTTCCAGCGGCAGAACGCTTCTCGCTGACTTCGGCATCCCTGACCATACGCTTTTGAAATATAAGGTTGCCGTCCCGCTGTATAACCTCCTCGTCCAGCAGCTCCAGCAAAGCGTCTTCTATGACCTCCACATCAAAAGGAAGGTGCTTTGCCAGCTTCTTCGCAAAGTCCAGTATTACGTCTTCGCTCTGTAGGTCTTTTTCGCGCAGCAGGATAGTTCCATACTCCTCTTGCTTGTGCATAACACACATGAGCATGATGTATACCCCAACGCTTGCCGCGCTGCACTCCCGCAGCTTCTCATCTGTCAAAAAATCCTGTGCATAAAGTGGGATATACGGTTGGTTTCTGCGGGACATGGCTTCGCCTCCTTTGACCCCCGCCGGGAAGAATCCTCCCGGCGGGAATTGTGTCATTTCCAGTATTCCAGATAAACGACAGTTTTTCCGTTATCCTTGCGCCGCCGCTCGCGGACGGTGTATCCCGCCCGGTAAAGGGCCAGCGCAACGGTCTCCCTGTCATCCTTATTTTGGAGAAAAAGCTCATTTGCTTTTTGTTCTTCCATATCAGTCACTCCTCACATGGCTTCCGGTCGCATCTTTGTAGACGGTGACGCTTTGTGGGAAGCGGGCCTTGAAAGTCTCGTCATGGGTGATCGCCATGATCTTCGTGTTGGGGTAACGCTGCTGGATGGTCTCAAGCGCTCCGCAGTAGGCCTGTGTCCCGTCTGCATCGAGGAAGGGAGGCTCGTCCACAAAGAGGAATCCGAGCTGCACCCCAGCCTTGCTGCTCTTGATCTCCGAGAGGGCCAGAATGACCGAAAGGGCCGCTTTGACGCGCTCTCCACCGCTCCGGCTCATGTACGGGAGCCGCCCGGTATCGCTGTCGTTGATGATGATATCGAGGGTTGTGACCTCTTTTTTGGCATTGCTCTTGAGCACCTTCTCAGTGACAAACTCAACGCTCATG
>CATJIY010000005.1 GCA_949740695.1 uncultured Eubacteriales bacterium | reverse complement strand
CATGTCGGCCACTGCCGCCACCTTGGGCTCCGCCGACGGCAAGCTGATTCGCAACATTGTGCTCTTCAGCGTATTAGTCTATGAACTGGTGGGTCCCATGCTAACCCGGTGGGCCCTCATCAAAGCGGGAGACATCCGTCCGGTGGACCCGGAAAAACAAAGCCATTCCCGTTTCAAAAGCCTTACGCTATAACCACCTTACTTGTTAAAATTTTAAAAATATCTTTTTGTTTTGCCGGGCAGGCTGACCTGCCCGGTTTTCTTTTTTTCTTTTTTATGATATGATACAGTCAATTAGCGATCCAAACAGAGCCCTTATCAACAGCCTTCTGTCGCGCTTCACACCGCAGGTTTTAAAAGAAAGATTTCCTTCTTGACAGCTTTTGACGATTATCAACAAATCATCTGTAATCCATTGGAGGACGCCTTATGTCGGTAAAGAAACGGCTGCTATATTCTCACATCTCCCTTTACGTTCTGCCTCTGCTGACCTATCTTTTATTTTCCACAGTGGCAGACGGGTTGGGCCGGCGCTATCTTTCCAGCGCTACCTTTTACTCGCTGGCCGATCTATATCAAAAGATGCGCATGACCCAATTAGCCGTTCGTGGAACGGTACTGCTGGGAATGGTAGCGGTACTGTTGCTGATGAACCATTTTTTGACCCAGGGAGTGCTGCGGAAAATCGAAAGCTCGCTGGACCAGCTTTCTGGCGGATTACGACAGCTGCGGGAAGGCAACCTGGCGGTCCGGCTGCCAATGAGCCACCCCGCTGAGTTTTCCGTTCTGCGAGCTGATTTCAACGCCACTGCCGCCCAGCTCCAGCAACTGGTAGAGCAACAGCAGCAAAGCGAGCGCAACCGGCGGGAGCTGCTGGCAGGCATTTCCCATGATCTTCGGTCCCCTCTTACCGCCATCCGCGCCTATGCGGAAGGGCTTTTGGACGGTGTTGCCAGGGATGCCGGCCAGCAAGAGCAGTATCTAACCATTATCCGGGATAAAGCTCGGGAAATGCAAGCCCTGGTCCATCAACTGTTTCTTTTTTCCAGAATGGATTTGGGACAAAACCAGGACCATCCGGAGCCGGTATGTTTAAAAGACGAGCTTTCTCTGCTGTGCGGCGTGCTTGCTTCCGAATACGCAGAAAAAGGCATGACGCTCACCCTTTCCGCGCCTGAAACCGAGGGACAGGTGCTGGCCGACCCAGATACCCTCCACAGAATTGTCAGCAACATTGTGGAAAACAGCTGCAAATATCAAGCCAGCCGGCTGGAGATTTCTCTGACGGAAGCTCCCGAATATCTATCCATCATCTTTTCCGATGATGGACCGGGAGTCCCTCAAAAAGCTCTGCCCCATATTTTTGACGCCTTTTACCGGGCTGATCCAGCCCGCTGTGGTAAAATTTCAGGCAGCGGCTTAGGGTTGGCGATTGTCTCCCGGGCGGTACGCAATATGAAAGGGCGGATTATCGCTCGCCCAGCCCAGCCCCACGGATTGGAGCTGGAAATTCAACTGCCCCGCTATACCCCCCAGGACCAGCAAACAATAGAGGAGGCCTCCCCATGCAAAAAATCTTAATCATTGAGGACGACCGGGCTATCGCCCGGATTGAGCGGGACTATCTGGAGCTGAATCAATTTGAAGTAACGGTGGCCGCCGATGGGGAAACTGGCTGCCGGGAAGCGCTCTCAGGAGGATACGACCTGATTTTGCTGGATGTGATGCTGCCAGGAATGGACGGCTTTTCGGTAATGAAGCGGCTGCGGGAGCAGCTGGATCTGCCAATTTTAATGGTTACCGCCCGAACCGAAGATGTGGACAAAATCCGAGGACTGGGGTT
>CATJIY010000004.1 GCA_949740695.1 uncultured Eubacteriales bacterium | reverse complement strand
TAGCATTTTTACTTCAATTGCTGCCGCTCCTGTGTAGCGATCTCTTGTCGCTCCTCCTCCGTTAACACTCCAGCCAGCATCAGCCGGTCCAAATGCTGACTCTCATACCATCCCAGCTGATAATACCGGGCAATCTTTTTCAAAAGATCTCTTTCCATATTACAGCTCCTCCCCTGTCAGCTTCCTATACAGCAAAGCTGCGTTTTCCCGTTCCAATATCGCTTTCTCCTCTTTCATTTGCGACAAAGCGCGCTTAGTCGCCGCTAGATCCTTTTGACTGCTGTTCATCTTGGCCAGCACCACCCTATGCTGTGCCACGGTGGTGTACCCCTCCTGCCGTCCCAACAACTGACCATCTGCTCCATAAATCATCAGATCGTTTTCCGTCATAGCTTTCAATGCTTCCTGGGTTACAGCCCCTGCAATCCGCAACTCCAGCGCTGGAACGGTTTCCCCCTCCACACTGGTTTTGATCGCGGCCACGCTGCCCTGGAGCTGTGTTTCCCCAAATTTCAAAATATCCATCAACCACATCCTCCTTTTCATTCTTTCCAAACCCCGCCAACCTTCACCTTCCGGCTAACGCCCATACTCCAGACGCCCCCGCATTTGCACCAAAGCCCATTCCCTGGTTTCCAAACGCCGTCAATTTTTACAGATATATTGGCCGCGCCTCCCTTGGCGCGAATATGTCCGTTGCTGTCCACGATCAAATCCCCTGGCAATACCAAACAAGGATAAACCGCCATTCGATTTTGATAACTGACCTCCCCGTAACCAGCGCAGCCTATTTTATAAAATAAACATCGAAAATCTCCAGTGACGTACTCGTTTGGCGTTCGGGTACTCCAACCAAGATCCTCATAATCTCCGCCATACAGCTTGTCCCCCAATACCGCCCAACTGTAATACTGGTCATAGTCCGCCCCCGCCCAATAAGAAAACCGGCTGCCCTCAGTCACATAAGGAATGGTATAGCTGGGAGTCGTACTGTTGTTATACTCCTGAACGGTATTGGTAATCTCGGTCAAAGAAGGGAGCCAAACCTTTGCTGTCATGGTTCCCACTTTCCGATCGCTGATTTCGGTTCCGCTACGGTAAGGAATCTCTACCGCCATAACTATCTGGGCAATGTCTGGATCCAAACTGTTTAAAAAATCCTCGTTCAAATATTCATGTATTTTGGACGAAAGGTAGGTTCCCTTGCTTCCCGCCGGATTGGCCACCAGCTCCCGGTCTATCTTTTGGGCTTTCATCAGCACAATCCCCCCGGAAAAGCCG
>CATJIY010000003.1 GCA_949740695.1 uncultured Eubacteriales bacterium | reverse complement strand
TTATCGGGCAAAGCGGGAAGAAAGCTTAGCCGCCTTGGCCCATAAAACCGCTCAAAAGGCACTAAAATACCGCAAGCCAGTGGCGTTGGAACCGATGAACCCTCATGAGCGCCGCACGATCCACGCCACTTTGCAGGAGGTAGAGGGGATCACTACTTATTCGGTGGGCACAGAGCCAAACCGAAAGGTAATTGTAGCGCCAGAAGGCATGACGGGCGCTGGACAACAAAACGGCGGGAAAAAGCCAGGTGGCAACCGCCGCAGTCGAGGCCGCCGCCCCGGGCCTCGTTCCCAGGGTAATTCGATCGGTAAGTCCAACCAAACGTCTGAGGCGTAATGGCAAAAAAGCGTGCAGATCAAACATCTGCACGCTTTTTTACGTAGAGCAAGAAATCCAAAAAGACCAATGAGCAGAAAAGGGCAATGGTAAAAGGGTGTTGGAAAGGGACAGACGGCGGGGCGAAATAAATTAGCCGGAAAAGCGCGGGCGAGACTTGGCTTACAGATGAAAATATTTCTGCACATCCTTGTGTTGGCCCAGCACCAACATCGTGCCGCCAATGGGGAAAAGCGTATCTGGGGAAATCGAATATGTCATCTGACCGGATTTTTCTTTCAGGCCCATGATATTTACGTGGTAACGGCGGCGGATATCCATTTGGGCGATGGTTTTGCCTTCCCAAGAATCGGGAATATCCAGCTCGAAGATACCATAGTCGCCGCTAAGTTCAATATAATCTAAAAGATGGTCCGAGCTGTAGCGGATAGCCGTCCAAGTAGCCAGCTGTTTTTCCGGATAGACCACTTGATCGGCTCCATTACGCAGTAAAAATTTTTCTTGCACATCTCGAGCTGCCCGGCCGATTACTAACTTAGCCCCCAATTCTTTCAGCAGGGAGACGGTCTCCAGCGAACTTTGAAAGTCGTCGCCCACTGCAACGATGCATACGTCAAAATTGCGTACGCCCAAAGCGGAGAGAAAGGACTCTTTGGTGCTGTCACCGATTTGAGCCGAAGTGACATAAGGCAATACAGCGTTAACTCGGTCTTCATCTCGGTCCACTGCCAAAACTTCGTGGCCCAATTGATTTAATTTAATGGCAATGTGCCGGCCGAATCGTCCCAGACCGATGAGCAGAATGGTTTTCATGAGAATACTCCTTTTATTAAGTTTTATTACAAGATCATAGAGAAATACAAAATTGATTGGGAACAGTCAATAAGGCGATTATAAATGGGGAGCGGCTGA
>CATJIY010000002.1 GCA_949740695.1 uncultured Eubacteriales bacterium | reverse complement strand
GCAGCGGTTGAGTATCGCCCGGGCGCTGGCCCGTAGACCGGAAATTCTGATCTTTGACGATTCCTTTTCCGCTTTGGATTATAAAACCGACGCCGCTCTTCGGGCGGGTCTGCGAGAGCAGCTGAAAGAAACGACCGTTTTAATGGTGGCGCAGCGGATTGGCACAGTAAAAAACGCCGATCAGATCATCGTACTGGATCATGGGAAAATTGCCGGTATGGGCGTTCATGACCAGTTGATGGAAAATTGCCAGGTCTATCGGGAAATCGCTATGTCCCAGCTTTCCGCAGAAGAGTTGGGCGCTTAAAAGGAGGGAAGATTATGGAGGAACGCAGACCTCACCGGGGGTTTCATGGGCCGATGCCGCCTATGGCGGGGGAAAAAGCCGATTTGGGTAAGGCGGCAAAAAAACTGACCCGCCACGCAGGGAACATGCTGGCCCCTACCGTCGCCGCTTTGGTGCTGGCGGCAGGTTCTACTGTTCTGGCTATTGTGGGACCTAACCAGATGTCTAAAATTACCCAATATATTCAGGATGGTCTGTTGGGAACCATTGATTTGAAAGCGGTGGGGCAAATAGGCTTGCTGCTATTGAGTTTTTATGCCCTTAGTGCGTTGTGCAGCTTTTTACAGCATTTTATCATGGCTACCGCAACTCTGCGGCTATCCATCCGTTTGCGGGGAGACATTTGTAAAAAGATTAATCGAGTGCCGATGAAAACCTTCAGTCAAACTACCTCTGGCGACTTGCTTTCTCGGATGACCAATGACGTTCAGCTGTTGACGCAAGCCCTTTCCAACAGTCTGCCCAATGTGGTAGCGTCAGTGGTGCAGTTTTTGGGCTGTCTGGTGATGATGCTGGTCACCGAGTGGCGCATGAGCTTTGCGGCTATCGGCGCTACGGTCCTGGGGTTCGGGCTGATGATGCTCATTATGTCTCGCTCGCAAAAATATTTTGTGGCCCAGCAGGCGGCCATTGGCGATCTAAACGGTTATGTGGAGGAGATGTATACCGGTCACGACGTGGTACGCATTTCTCGGGCGGGCAGGAAGATGAAAGAGACCTTCCAGACGTTAAATACCGCCGTTTATCGTTCTAATCGGAAGGCCCAATTTCTTTCGGGTATTATGCAGCCATTGATGGGCTTTGTGGGCAATCTAGGGTATGTAGCGGTATGCGTTCTGGGCGCCAAGCTGGCCATGGATGGAACCATCGGCTTTGGCGTGATTGTGGGTTTTATTATGTATG
>CATJIY010000001.1 GCA_949740695.1 uncultured Eubacteriales bacterium | reverse complement strand
GACCGGCCTGCCGTCGATGGATACGGTCTGGCTCGCCGCGTAGGCGGTGCCCTTGGGCGGGATCTGCTCCACCGTCACCGCAGGGGCCGCCGCCGCAGGAAGGGACAGCAGGGAGAGGGCGGTGCATAGGACCAGCCCCAGGGCCAGGATCCGTTTTTTCATCTTATCGTCCTCCTTTTTTGGAGCTTTCTCGTAAAAGCTCCTTCTGTCCATAAGGATACCACGGCCAGCCGGTTTTTTCAATAGACTTTGGCCCGGTCCCGGAAAAAAATGAGAGCGGCGCGCCCATCAGACGCGCCGCTGTCTGTTTCGTTCCCCGCAGAGCCCTATTGGAGAACGAGCGTCCATCCTCCCAGGAGGAGAAGGGCATCGGTCAGCCAGGACCTTGAAGGTCCTGCAAAGAGCTTTGGGGAGACAGATGGAACAGTTAATCGCCCGTCAAGTAACTACACTTGAGGACTCTCCATCCCCCGTCCTCCAGGACCAGGATGAGCTCAAAAGGCTCTATCTCTCCATCGAACCACTCGATATGGGAGGCGAACACCGCCTCTGTGGCGGTCCGGGAGGTCAGCCGGTCTACCTCGAGGAGGGGCCCGCTTCCTATGCCCAGAAGGTTCTCGAAATACACTCCGCCGTTCTTCTCCGTAAATTGAGAGGAGATGGAACTATAATGCTCAAAGGGTATCTGGCGGGAATAGATGCTGTACCAATACTGCCAGGCGGCCTCCTCCACCTGAGCGACCGTGGTACATCCGATCACCTTGCCGCTGCCGTCGATCACGACAAAGTCTGCGTTGATGATACGAGCATCCACACAGCTCGCCTGCTCCACCAGATCCTTCGCCAGCTGGAGCAGGGCCTGGTCTGAGATGGACTGGGCATCAGAGCCCCCCGACCCGCTGCCGGTGTCCAGGGTGACCTGCTTGGCGGCGTCGTCCCAGCCCACGCCGAATCCCAGGATGGCCCCCAGGTCCCGGAGCTTGAAGTAGGTGTAGCCGCCCCCCTGGTCGTCCAGCAGGGTGAAAGCGGTGAGATCCACCGCCTCGCCGGTCACCTTCAGCCCTGTGGTGCCCCCGGTGTAGCGCCGGTCGCCGGTGAAGGGGGTGGTCATCTCGCCGCCG